>NZ_JAVHZD010000037.1:0-82595 GCF_031119615.1 Paraburkholderia sp. SARCC-3016
CCAAGCGGTCTTAGGAAGACAAAACATTCTACCAACTCCTTGGCTCACAGAACGACATGGCTACGATCCGACTTGCCTTCCGCGGTGTTCACCGCAATCGACTGATGGCCGGGCGTATGGCCGGGCGTCGGGATCACGCGCACGCCGGGCACGATGTCGGCGATGCCGTTGACGAACTGCCAGCGAAACCACGCGAGCGGCTCGCGGCCGATCAGGAATTCCTGGTAGAACGACGCTTGCGTCGGCAGGGGCCGTCCCGCGTATTCCCATTCGATCTGCTGGACGATGAAGCGCGCATTGCGGAACAGCGTGTTGCCGCCCGAGTGGTCGTAGTGCAGATGCGTGTTGATCACGATATCGACATCGTCGGCGCGCCAGCCGACGTATTCCTTCAACGCGCGCTCGAGCCGCTCTTCGGGTGCCTGGTCGCACGGGCAGATAAAGCTGCTGACCCAGGCCGGATCGTGAATGCCGGTATCGACGACGATCTTTTTCTCCGCACCGACGATCGCGGTCGACCATACGGGAATGCGAATCTGCTGGCCGTAATGGCGTGCATAGACCAGCGACGAGTGATCGACCGTGAGCCAGCCGGTCGGCATCGCGACGACCTTGAGTTCGGGAGTAGCCACGCTCGTCTCCGCAATCAGAAATTGACTTCGTTCGCGCCTTTCAGCTTCAGCATTTCGCGCGCCTCGGCCGGTGTCGCGACCTCGAGCGACAGGCCTTCGATCACCTGACGGATTTTCAGCACTTGCGCGGCGCTCGATTCGGCGAGCTTGCCGGGTTCGATCCACAGCGAGTCTTCGAGGCCGACGCGTGCATGCGAGCCCTGCGCGACGCCCATCGACGCGAGCGGGATCTGATTGCGGCCAGCACCGAGAATCGACCATACATAGTCGTTGCCGAACAGACGGTCGGCCGTGCGGCGCATATGCGCGAGGTCTTCCGGATGGGCGCCGATGCCGCCCAGCAGGCCGAATACGCTTTGCACGAAGAACGGCGGTTTGACGAGTCCGCGGTCGACGAAATGCGCGAGGTTGTACAGGTGCGAAATGTCGTAGCACTCGTGCTCGAAGCGCGTGCCGTTGTCGGTACACGAAGTCAGGATGTATTCGATGTCGGCGAACGTGTTCTTGAACACGAGGTCGCGGCTCTTTTCGAGGTGCTGGCGTTCCCAGTCGTGCTTGAGATCCTTGTAGCGCGCAAGCATGGGGTACAGGCCGAAATTCATCGAACCCATGTTCAGCGATGCCACCTCGGGCTTGAAATGGTGCGCGGGACGCAGCCGTTCGGCGACCGTCATATGCGGGCTGCCGCCCGTCGTGAGATTGATCACCGCGTCGGTTTCGGCCTTGATGCGCGGCAGGAATTCCTGGAACACGGCCGGGTCTTGCGTCGGATGGCCATCTTGCGGGTCGCGCGCATGCAGGTGCAGAATCGCCGCGCCTTCTTTTGCCGCGGCAAGCGCGGCATCGGCGATTTCGTTCGGCGTCACCGGCAGATACGGCGACATCGACGGCGTGTGGATCGCGCCGGTCGGCGCGCAGGTAATGATGACTTTACGCTTGGATGCCATGTTGTCCTCGTGTTTCGTCGGGCTTCGTTGCTGTGTGTCGTGGGCGTTTTCGCTGCGGCGTTCGCCGCGGATGCGGCGTGCGAAAGAGAAACGGGCGTTACAGGACTTCGACGTTGCCGCAGACCGAAATCGCCTGGCCGGAGATGCCCTTGCCGGCGGGCGAACATAAAAAGAGCGCGGTGGCGGCGACTTCCTCGGGGGTCGTCATCCGACGCAGCGAGATCTTGTCGAGGTAGCGCCGTTCCATTTCTTCGTATGACAGATTGAGCTGCTGCGCGCGCGCGGCGATCACGCGCTCGATGCGCGGCCCTTTGACGATGCCAGGCTGGATCGTATTGACGCGGATGCCGGACGGCCCGAGCTCGATGGCAAGGCTTTTCGTCAGGCCGACGATCGCCCATTTGGTGGCGGAGTAGGGCGTGCGATACGCGTAGCCGAGCCGTCCCGCCACCGACGAAAGCGCGACGATCGAGCCGCCTTCGGGCGCCTCGCGCAGCAGCGGCACCGCGCGGCGCGCGAAGTAGAACTGCGCGTTCAGGTTGATATCGACGGTCTGTTCCCATTCGCCGACGTCGATCTCGTCGACGCCGCCGGTCGGGCCGGCGATGCCCGCGTTGTTGACAAGCACGTCGAGGCCGCCGAGCTGTTTTGCGACGTCGTCGAAGACGCCTTCGACGGCGTCGCGGTCCGCGACGTCCGCGAGTGCGGCGGTAATAGGTGTGTGTTTGTTGCTGCCGGACGCCTGTTCCTGCGAACGGCGCAGCGCGTCGATCGTATGCTCGCTTGCGTCGCACACATGTACGCGCGCGCCGGTTTCGACGAATGCCTGCGCAATGGCAAGGCCGATGCCCGATGCGCCTCCGGTCACCAGCACGCGCAGGCCCGCGCGCGGCGTCAACATTGATAGAACGGTCATGCTGTCGTCTCCGTCGTTATTCGTATGAGTGATGAGCCCGTTGCCTTTCCGTCGTAGCACGTTCGTGTACAGCGGTTCCTTGCAACGATTCGGGCTACTACGCGATACTTCGACTTCGGTACGAACGTGCTGCGAACCGGCGCGGCGGCGTGTTCAGTTCACGCCGCCGTGCGCGCCATCCGTCAGGCGCTTGCCTCCTGCTGTTCGATCAGCCGCTCGCGCAAATCCGCGGCCGCTTCGCCGATGTCCTGCGCGATGCCCGCGCGCGCGCCTTCGCCGTCGCCGTGCCATAGCGCTTCGACGATCTTGCGGTGTGCCTCCATCGAGCGCCGCATATGCGGAATGTCGGGCGCGACAAGATTGAGGAACGGGCCGATGCGCATCCACAGGTTCTGGATCGTCGCGAGCGTCACTTCGCTCGCGCCATGCGTGTAGATCGCTACGTGAAACTCGAAATTGCTGCTGAGGTAGGCGGCGACGTCGCCGGCTTCGACATGTGCGTCCATTGCGTCGAATACGTCCTGCAGCGCGGCGAGATGCGCCTTCGACATGCGCGTCGCGGCGCGTGCGGCGACGCAGCCTTCGAGCGCGATGCGCACGTCGCGCAGCTCTTCGAGCAGATCGAGCGTCATTGGCGGCACCATCAGCGCGCGGCCGGGCCCGTCGATCAGCGCGCCTTCCGCTTGCAGACGCGTGAGCGCGGCGCGCACCGGCATCGTCGACGAACCGACCGCATCGGCGACGCCGCGCAGGCTCAGCAACTGACCCGGCGCAAAGCGGCCGGTCATGATCGCTTCGCGCAATTGCGCGTAGACGCGGCCCGCCATCGTTTCTCTTGCCACGAGCTCGAGCGGCGGCAGTTCTTTCGTCGCTACGCGGGTAGTCACGGCTTCCTCCGGCGCATCCTATGCGGATCAGTTGCGATGTGTGACCTGTGATCACACTTCTTGAGATGCAGTCTGCGCGGCTCGTTCGGGTGCGTCAACTGAGGGAAAACGCGGAGCGCATAACGCGGCGTGCTATGACGGCACTATCGCGCCACTGCCACGGCGGTATTGCGGACTACGAAGGCCGGCTCAGCCGGTTCGATATCAATTTCGCGCGGCGCGGGCTGTCGCCGATCGTTTCGCATTGCTCGGCCGAAAGTCCGAACGATACGTGGAAACCGTCTTCGGTACGCAGCGTCATGATGAAGGTCCGCTGGTCGCTCGCGAGTTCGACCGTGCATGCGTGCGCAGGGTAGACGATGCGCAGGGTGTCATCGTTGTGTTGCGCGCGCAACGCCTTCAGCGCGAGGTTCGGCAGCGTGAGAACCAGCTGCTGCAGACAGTGGCTCGGCAGATGCAGCGCCCAATCGGCGCCGCTGTCGTCGACGCCTTGCAGCGCAAAGCAGGCACCGTCTTTTGCAAGCTCGAGGCCGGTGAGCTGGCGTGCGTCGATCCGGCGTGCGGTCGCATTGTCCACCTTCGCCGGTTGGGTCGATTCCGTCGGTCCGTTTGCCATTGCTGTTCCGCGCAGTCACCGCCGGCCCCATTGCGCCGGCTTCAATGCTGATTGAATCGAAGCTTAGCGAGGTGAGACGGCGGGCAGTGTTCCTGGTTCGTCAGGTTAATTGACTGACGATGGCATCGCGGCGAAAACTGCGCTCGGCACGACGAGCGTGCGGGTCGGCATGTAACGTTGAGAATGCTGTCAAAAACGCTTGCCTGGCGGCGAGTCTGCTGCGTATAATCGCAAGCTTCGCTGATGCGGCAGAACTTTGTGAAGTCAAAGCGCGCTCCACCGGTGAAAGTCGCTTAAATGTCGCGGAACTTGTAGTAAAAAGCGCTTCACAAAGCATTCTGAGCCAGTTAGAATAGCGTTCTTCGCTGATTTGCAGTCGGAAGTTATCCGGAAGTTAGCAGCAAATCGCGTCGAAAGCCGGTGGTAGCAGTCAAGCCGGCGCAGTTTGTAGCAGATGGTGCGTGACAAATCTGCAAAGATTATGTCCCCTTCGTCTAGAGGCCTAGGACATCACCCTTTCACGGTGAGTACAGGGGTTCGAATCCCCTAGGGGACGCCAGAATATCGGCGTGGTTTGCGGTAAGGGCGGTGCAGCGCCTATATTGCAGGCAACGCAACTTGCGGGAATTAACCGACGCCCGCAGGCAGGATAGAAAGATTGGAGTGGTAGTTCAGTCGGTTAGAATACCGGCCTGTCACGCCGGGGGTCGCGGGTTCGAGTCCCGTCCACTCCGCCAGCTTGAAACCATGTGGGTTTAGGCAAAAGGTGAAAGCCCATTAGGGTTAGAGCCCGTTAGGGTGCGCGTCGAAGGAGCGCCTCAACGGGCTTTTTCATTAAAGGTGTAAGCGTAGTTGCAGTACGAGTATGTCCCCTTCGTCTAGAGGCCTAGGACATCACCCTTTCACGGTGAGTACAGGGGTTCGAATCCCCTAGGGGACGCCAGACATCGACCGCGGAAATACCCACTTTCGCGGGGCAAAGAGCAGTACTGGAGCGGTAGTTCAGTTGGTTAGAATACCGGCCTGTCACGCCGGGGGTCGCGGGTTCGAGTCCCGTCCGCTCCGCCAGACAAGTGAAAGCCCGCTGATCCGTCAGCGGGCTTTTTGCTTTGCGGCATCGATGTTTATTCGCGCCCTGCGGCCCGAGCGCCGGGCGTGCGTCGGGCAATCAGCCATTGTCAGCCGGCCCGGCGTATCTTAACGTGATCGCACCCTGCCGAATCCACCCGATTGCCGCGAGAATGCTCGACCCAACCGAAGAACCGTGCCCGTTCCAGTTGCGCGAGGCCAGCATGGACGACTTCCCGTTCGCGGAGGCCCTTACGCGCAACAACATGGGTGGCTACTACCGTCGTCATCATCTGGTCTGGCGCGGCGATCTGTTTCTCGCAAGCTGGCGCGAATCGGAAAATTTCATTCTCGAAGCCGACGGGGAACGCATCGGCGTCCTGCGTATTACCGAAGAGGGCGACTCGCTGCAAGTCGGATCGTAGCCATGTCGTTCTGTGAGCCAAGGAGTTGGTAGAATGTTTTGTCTTCCTAAGACCGCTTGGCCTCCGACTTTCGCGCGCGCGGCTTGCGCGAATTGCAGCTGCGCGTGTTCGTCGATAATCCGGCCGCGCGGCTCTATCAGCGGATGGGCTATCGGCTGGCTGGCCCACGCCTCGCGCAGCTCGGGTCGATTCGCCATATGGCGCGCCGCGTCTGATCAGCTTTGCGCGCGAGCGCGCAGCGCAGCGCCATCCGTTTCGTCGTCCGCAAACATCCGCTGCGTGTCCGACTCCTCGTCGTTGTTCGCATCGCGGTGCTCGGCGCCGCGCACGATGAACGCGCGCGGGCTTTCGCCGAACTGCCGCCGGAACATCGCCGAAAACGCGCTCTGACTCTGATAGCCGAGCGCCTGCGCGACCTGCGCCAACGGCCGCCCCTGGCTCAACAGCGGGATCGCGCGCGCAAGCACGGCTTGCTGGCGCCATTGCGAAAAGCTCACGCCGAGCTCCTGCCGAAAAAGCCGCGCGATCGTGCGTGTGCTCGCGCCCACGGCCGAGGCGGAACGCTCGAGCGAATCGGTGGCGGCCGGATCGGCGAGCACCGCTTCGCATAGCGCGCGCAAGCGCTTTTCAGCCGGCATCGGAACCGCGAGCGGCAACGGCTCCGAGCGAATGATTTCGTCGAGTGCGAGCGAGCCGAGCAGCTGTTCGCGCGCGGGCGCGAGCCCCGGTGTATCGAGCGCCGCGATCACCTCGCGCAGCAGTCCCGACACCTCGAGCACACGGCACGTATCGAGCGCGGGCGGCACCGCATCTTCGTAGACATAGAGCGTGCGCAGAAACGCCTCTTCGACGATCGTCACTTCGTGCAGCACATGCGGCGGAACCCAGATCGCGCGCGACGGCGGCACCATCCATGTCGTACCGACCGTCGTCATGCGCAACACGCCGCGCGATGCGTAGGCGACTTGCGCCCACGCATGCGTATGGCGCGCGACGCGCACGCCGGCCGGCATCGGCCGCGATCGTACGCGGATCGGATGCTGCCGCGTCGGCGCGAATTCGGGCGGGATGTCGGCGAAGTCGACGCGATTCGACAGGGTAGGCTGGATGGGCTCGATCATGGTGAACGCAATGCGATGGGCACGAGCAAAAGGCGTGGGCCGCCTTGTCGTAGCGCACATTGTAGAGGCTCGATATGCCGAGCCTGAAACACCGCGGCGATGGCGGCGGATTGCAGATGCAAGGACACGGCCCGGATCGTCGATGCGGATGCGCGCGGCGAGGCATAATGGCTGCCGGTTCGCTGATCGCCGAGCGGCCAACGAGTTGACCGAGTGGCTAATGAGTCGCCAACCTCGGCGCGGCGTTACCCGGCATTCATTGCAGTGTCGATCTGATGACGAAGGAACCTGAGTCCATGCGATACGTGTTCGTGTACGGCACCTTGCGCGCCGGAGAAGTCAACGATATCGGCAAGGCCGCGGCGAGCAGCGCGTTGGCGATGCCGATTCTGGTCGGCGAGGGATCGGTGCGCGGCCGGCTGTTCGACTTCGGCAGCTACCCGGGCCTCGTGCCCGACGATGACGGCATTCACGTAAAGGGCGACGTCTATCAGATCGACGAGCGTCTCGTGTCCGTGCTCGACGAGATCGAGCAGGTCTATCCGGGCGAGACGGGCCTCTTCATGCCGCACGAGGTGACGATCGACGTCAACGGCGCCGCGCTGCCTTGCCTTTACTATCCGGTGCAACGGCATGCGGTGGAAGGGCTGCCGGAAATCGGTTCGGGCGATTGGGTTGCGTACCGGCGCACACGGAAATAAGCCGCGCCGATATCGACACCGACGACAAAGACAAACGGCGCCGCGGGCAGCGAGTGTCCGCGACGCCGCTTATTCAACGCGCTTCTCCAATGCGCTGACGCAACGTTGATTCAACATTGATTGGAAGCCGTCGGTGCGTCAAAGCTCCTCATAGAGCGGCAGCGTCAGGAACTCGGTGAAGTTCGCCGACGTCGACATCTCGCCGAAAATCTGCGCCGCGCGATCGTATGTCTTCGTGTCGCCGCCGACCACCTGTTTGACCTTCTCGAGTTCCTGCACCGTCAGATCGCGCACGAGCTGCGCGGTCACCTTGCGTCCATCGTCGAGCACGCCCTTCGACGAGCGGATCCACTGCCACACCTGCGAACGCGAAATCTCGGCCGTCGCCGCATCTTCCATCAGATTGTGAATCGGCACGCAGCCGTTCCCGGCGAGCCACGATCCGAGGTAATGAATGCCGACGTTGATGTTGTTGCGCAAGCCCGCTTCGGTGATCGGCGCTTCGGGGCGGAAGTCGAGCAGGTCGGTCGCCGTCACGTTGACGTCCGGGCGCTGTTTGCCGATCTGGTTCGGCCGGTCGCCGAGCACCTTGACGAATTCATCCATTGCGATCGGTACGAGCCCCGGATGAGCGACCCAGCCGCCGTCGTAGCCGTCGGTCGCGTCGCGCGCCTTGTCCGACCGTACGCCGGCCATGGCTTTCTCACCATGACCGTGCCGTTCATGCGCGCCTATGCGCTCGAATTGCTGAAGACCTGTCACCGCCGCATTGGCCGCCGCGTCGTTTTTGATCGGGATCAGTGCGCTCATGCCGCCGATCGCCGGCGCATTGGCTGTTCCTGTTCCATAACGCGAAGGAATTGCTCGCACGCGGCAGCGGCCCGTATTTCTACTTGCCGAAGCTCGAGAACCATCTCGAGGCGCGGCTGTGGAACGATATCTTCGTCGCCGCGCAGGAAGCAGTCGGCGTGCCGCGCGGTTCGATTCGCGCCACCGTGCTGGTCGAGACGATTCTCGCGGCGTTCGAAATGGACGAGATCCTGTATGAGCTGCGCGAGCACAGTTCGGGCCTCAACGCGGGCCGCTGGGACTACATCTTTTCGGCGATCAAGAAGTTCAGGAACGATCAGGACTTCTGTCTGGCCGACCGCGCGCAGATCACGAAGATGCCGCCCGACACGCGCTCGCCGTCGACGCTCACGTGTTTCTCGTCGAGATGCCAGCCGCGCGGACGCACGATCAGCGTCGCCACCTTGTCGTTGAGCCGATACGTCTTGCCGTTCTGCTCGAGCGTGATCGTACGGCGCACCGCGTCCTTCAGATTGATGTGGCCGGTGATCAGGTTGTCCCAGCTCGGCGCGTTCGAATCTTCAAAGTCGGTCATATAAGAATCGGCACCCGAATTCAGCGCGTTGATGACCATCTTGCGTTCGACGGGACCGGTGATTTCGACGCGGCGGCATGCGAGATCTTTCGGCAGCGGTGCGATCGTCCAGTCCGCGTCGCGGATCGATTTCGTTTGCGCGAGAAAGTCGGGGCGCTCGCCGGCGTCGAGCCGTCTGACGCGTTCGGCGCGTGCCTTCAGCAATTCGCGGCGGCGCGGTTCGAACGCACGATGCAGTTGCGCGACGAGTTCGAGCGCGTCAGGTGTCAGAACCGTTTCGAAACCGGCTTTGATGTCACCGGTGATCTTCATCCCGTGCGGGAGCGGCAGCGGGTTCGCCATGATTTTCTCCTTGGTCGGTCAGGCTTCGGATTCAGAAGATAATTTTATTAATGACTGTATCGGCTTGAAAAGATCGCATTCGTCACTTGATCTTTTACTTTTATATATCTAATGTGGGGCGATTCGTCATTTCTGGACGTTTCTTCGTCACGGGGCGCGTACCGCCCGTATCACAGTCCGCCTCAGACTCCGTTCCACATCGCCATGGACCGCTTCAAGCAGATCGAAACTTTTGCGACTGTCGCCGCGCGCGGCAGTCTGACGGCGGCTGCGCAGGCCGAAGGCGTGGCGCCCGCCATCATCGGCCGCCGCATCGATGCGCTCGAGGAGCGGCTTGGCGTCAAGCTGCTGGTGCGCACGACGCGCCGCATTACTTTGACGTTCGAAGGGTCGGCGTTTCTCGAAGACTGTCAGCGCATCCTCAACGATATGAACAACGCGGAAGCGAGCGTGTCCGCGGGCGGCGTGAAAGCGAGCGGTCATCTGCGCGTCTCGGCGCCCGCCGGTTTCGGCCGGCTGCACGTCGCACCGCTCGTCGCCGCGTTTACGGCGGCGCATGCCGATGTCACGGTTACGCTCGATCTGTCCGACCGGCTCGTCGACCTCGTCAACGAAGGGTTCGACTGCGCGGTGCGCCTCGGCGAACTGCCCGATTCGTCGCTCGTGTCGCTGCGCCTCGGAGAGAATCGGCGCGTCTGCGTCGCGGCGCCGCTGTATCTGACGCGGCGCGGTACCCCGCAGACGCTTGCCGACCTTGCGCATCACAACTGTCTCGCGCTCGCGGCAAGCGCGAACCAGCAGCGCGGCTGGATGTTCGAGCACGACGGCAAGATCGCCACGATCAAGGTGTCGGGCACGATGGAATGTTCGGATGGCGCCGTGCTGCACGAGTGGTGTCTCGCCGGCTACGGGCTCGCGTGGCGGTCGTGGTGGGAAGTCGGCGCCGATCTCGCAGCGGGGCGCCTCGTCACCGTGCTCGATGCGTTCGCCGCGCCGCCGATCGGCATTTACGCGGTATTCGCGCAGCGCCGCCATTTGCCGCTGCGGGTGCGTCTCTTTCTCGACTTGCTCAAGCAGACCTACGCTGAACCCAGCTACTGGCAGTAACGCGCAACGAAACGTGGAGGTTCGCTGTCCTGCGGAGTTTTGCGGCATGCATCGGCGCATACGCCGCGCGGGTTTCCGATATTCGGACTGACCCTCAAACGCCGCGTGCGGAGAATTCTGGCGCACTACAATCGTCTCAGCATGCCTGCCGCCGCCACCGCGCCGGTGCGGGCGCCGTTCGTATCGTGGCGCGCGAGGCCCCGCGTGCACCCGCAGTCGACGACGGAGAGCACCATGTTCAAGCATATCCTCGTACCGACCGATGGTTCGGAACTGTCGAAGAAAGCGATCGACGGCGCGATCGATCTTGCGCAAGCGGTCGGCGCGCGCGTCACCGCTTACGCGTGTCTGCCGCAGTATCCGTATTCGCCGTTTTCCGAAGTCGTGGTCGAGCCGCCGGTCGAGTTCCAGGGCCGCAGCGAGCGCGAGGCGCGCGACCATCTGCGCGAAGTCGAAGAGGCGGCGCGCGGCGCGGGCGTCGCGTGCACGAGCCACACGAGCGTGCATCCGTCGCCGTACCTCGGCATTATCGAAGCGGCCGAGCAGGGCGGCTGCGATGTGATCTTCATGGCATCGCACGGACGGCGCGGCCTCGGTAGTTTGCTGATCGGCAGCGAGACGCAACGCGTGCTCACGCATACGAAGATCCCGGTGATCGTTTATCGGTGAAGGCACCGATGGTTTGGCGCGGCAGCCCGCGCGCCGCATTGCGTTGCCGGTGTGTTCCCGGTGCGTTCCGGGTTGTGTCCCCGGTTGCGTTCCGGTCACGCGTGGGCCTCCGGTGCGCGCGCCGCGCGCGGCTCATATCGCCGCGCTGGCGGCGGCCCGGGCCAGGCGGGGCCGCTTGAGCGTGCCCGCCCGGTTCGCCCGACCCGCGGCGCGACGATGCGCCCGGCCGCCAGCCTCGTTAAGCGACCTTCTTGTCGAGCGTGGCCGGCTTCTCGAAGAACTGTTCGTCTTCGGTCGACCCATGCAGTGCGGTCGTCGATGCTTCGCGCTCGACCGTTTGCGTGACCGCATCGAAATAGCCGGTACCGACTTCGCGCTGATGCTTGACGGCCGTAAAGCCCTTTTCGGCGGCGGCGAATTCGGCCTGCTGCATTTCGACGAACGCGCTCATCTGCGTGCGTGCATAACCGTGCGCGAGATGGAACATCGAGTAGTTGAGCGCGTGGAAGCCCGCGAGCGTGATGAACTGGAACTTGTAGCCCATCGCGCCGAGCTCCTTCTGGAACTTCGCGATCGTTGCGTCGTCGAGGTTCTTCTTCCAGTTGAACGACGGCGAGCAGTTGTACGACAGCATCTTGTCCGGGAACTGCTTGTGAATCGCTTCGGCGAATTTCTTCGCGAATTCGAGATCGGGTTTGCCGGTCTCGCACCAGATCAGGTCCGCGTAGGGCGCATACGCAAGGCCGCGCGACACCGCTTGCGCAAGTCCCGGCTTCGTGCGGAAAAAGCCTTCGACGGTGCGCTCGCCGGTCAGGAACGGCTTGTCGTTTTCGTCGATGTCGGAGGTGATGAGGTCGGCGGCTTCGGCGTCGGTGCGCGCAAGCAGAATGGTCGGCGTGCCGCAGATATCGGCCGCAAGACGCGCGGCGGTCAGCTTGGCGACATTTTCGCGCGTCGGCACGAGCACTTTGCCGCCCATGTGGCCGCATTTCTTCACTGACGCGAGCTGGTCTTCGAAGTGCACGCCGGCCGCGCCCGCTTCGATCATCGACTTCATCAGTTCGAACGCGTTCAGCACGCCGCCGAAGCCCGCTTCCGCATCGGCCACGATCGGCGCGAAATAGTCGAGATAGCCCTCGTCGCCCGGATTCTTGCCTTCCGACCACTGGATCTGGTCGGCGCGCATCAGCGTGTTGTTGATGCGCTTGACGACGAGCGGTACCGAGTTGGCCGGATACAGCGACTGGTCCGGATACATTTCGCCGGCCACGTTCGCATCGCCCGCGACTTGCCATCCGGACAGGTAGATCGCTTTGAGGCCGGCCTTGACCTGCTGCATCGCCTGGTTGCCGGTCAGCGCGCCGAGCGCGTTGACGAACGGCTCCGATTGCATCGCGGTCCATAGTTTTTCCGCGCCGCGCCTGGCGAGCGTGTGCTCGACCGCGACCGAACCGCGCAGCCGCACGACATCCTCGGCGGTATAGCTACGCTTGATGCCTTTCCAGCGCGCGTCGCTGTTCCATTGCTGCTGCAGCTGTTGAACCTGTTGTTCGCGTGACATGGTGTGCTCCCTTTCGATAAAGACCGGTTTTGAACAGTGGAATGGCGGGACTCGGTAGGCGGACGACAGGCTTGCGATGTCTCCGGAGCGCGAAGTCTTATATAAGAGTCTAGGCGCGTGGCGGAAGCGGCAACAGGCGGTAGCGAACGTTTTTTATGGTAATTTAATTTATTAAAATCAATGAATTAGAGAATACTTTTCGCATCATGGAAGGTCTTTTTCCATGTTGCAATGTCGTCGGTTGTGCCTTGCAGCACGATTTTTTACGACTCAAAAAATTTTTCCATATTGTGAAATTTGCGGATGGGCCAAAAAAAAGCCCGCCGAGGCGGGCTTTGCGAGATTGCGTTTGCTGCTCTAACGCTTCGCTGGTTTGTGACGAGGTCGGGCAGTTAGCTGCCGCGACGCGGATTGCGCGGACCGTCGCCGCGGCGTGCGCCAAAGCCACCGTCGCGCGAACCGGCATAGCTGCTGCCGCCTTCGCCGCGCGATGCGCCGTAGCCGTCGCGACCGCCGCCGCTGGACGACTTGCCGCTCCAGCCGCGACCGCCGCCGCCATTGCCACCACCGTAGCCGCCGCCTTCGCGCGAGCCGCCATAGCTGCCGCTGCCGCCCGGCTTGCCGCCGAAGCGCCGGCCGCCGCCATTGCCGCCGGGACGGCCGCGTCCGCCGCCGAAACCGCCGCGGCCACCTGCAGGCGGCGCTTTGCGCGGTTCGAAGCCTTCGATGACGTTGACAGGCAGCGGCGCACGCACGAAACGCTCGATGCGCTTTAACGCACCCTGTTCCGCGTGATGCACGAGGCTCACCGCGATACCCGAGCGACCCGCGCGGCCCGTGCGGCCGATACGGTGCACGTAGTCTTCCGCGAATTTCGGCAGATCGTAGTTGAACACGTGCGTGATGCCGGGGATATCGATGCCGCGCGCCGCGACATCGGTTGCGACGAGCACGCGCACGCGGCGCTCGCGCAGCGCGCGAATCGTACGGTTGCGCGCGCCTTGCGGCAGGTCGCCGTGCAACGCGGCGGACTGGAAGCCCGCGTCCGCAAGACGGCCGGCAAGCTGGTCCGCGTCGCTCTTCGTTGCCGTGAAGACGATGGCCTGATCGAGGCCCGCGTCGCGCAACAGATGATCGAGCAGGCGATCCTTATGGTCACGGTCGTCGACGTAATGCACGGTTTGCGCGATATTGTCGCGCTGCTCGATGCGTTGCGTGATTTCGATGCGCTCGGGGTCTCTCAGCAGGCGACTCGTCAGCGAGCCGATCTTGCCGTCGAGCGTTGCCGAGAACAGCATGGTCTGGCGCGAAGCAGGCGTTGCGGCGACGATCGTTTCGATGTCGTCGATAAAGCCCATGTCGAGCATGCGATCGGCTTCGTCGAGCACGAGCATCTGCAGTTCCGACAGATCGATGCGGCCGCGCTCGAGATGGTCGAGCAGACGACCCGGCGTCGCGACGAGAATTTCAGGGTTCTTCGCAAGCAGCATCAACTGCTGACCGTAGGCGACGCCGCCCAGAATGCTGACCGTGCGCAGCCGGCGCAGGTGCTTGCCGTAGGTCGACGCGGCCGTGGTGACCTGCATCGCGAGTTCGCGCGTCGGCGTGAGCACGAGCAGACCCGGGCGCGCGACCGGCTGCGGACGGCGCGTGCGGCGATCGGCGCTGCGCGGATCGCCCGACGGGCGCGGCTGCTGAGCCTGGGTTTTTTGCAGCTGGGCGAAACGCTCGATGGCCGGCAGCATGAATGCGGCCGTCTTGCCCGAACCGGTCGGGCTCGAGACGAGCAGATCGCGCCCGGCGATGCCCGCCGGAATGGCGCGCTGCTGAACCGGCGTCGGCGCTTTGTAGCCGGCCGCGGTCAGTGCGGAAAGAATCTCCTCCGAAAGCCCGAGCGAGGCGAAGGTCGGTCCTTGATCGGCGCCGGCTGCGTCCGCTGCATTCGTTGCGTCGACCGGTGCGTCGGCACGCGCCGCCGTTGCTTCGGCGGTGGAGGGCGTGTCAAGACCGAGGGCGGCATCGGCGATTGCGTTCAACGGGCTGGTGGTGTTGCTCGAAGTCATGAAAATCCTTGAAGCATGGGAACGAACCCCTTGGATGAAACCAGGGGATGAAACGTCGGCGCCAATCGGCATTACCCAAGTTGTCGGATTCAGCGAGCAGACAGCAGCGAGCAAACCGTAAAACGGGGGCAGCTCGCGACAATAAAGGCGAGCTTTTCGTTAGAAGCTGTATCGGATGCGGTGCGCCGGGAGGGCTTACCGCCAGCCTTACGTGGTGGCCCGTAGAAAAGCAGGGCACGTGGCAGGGAGGTGACAGGTTCTAAACTGGATTGGAGCAAAACGCTTTGTTGCACCCGCGTTTGCAAGTGCAGCGGCGATTATAGCTAACTTTGCTGCACTGCGCCACTTATTTGACATGAAACGGTCACGGCCCAGACCAATGGCACATGCGCGTTTGTCCGGACAGTCCGAAACGTGCACGGCCCGTGCAGTCGTGTGAATCAAGCGCCGCTTTTCAGCGATTCGACGAGCTCGACGTATTCCTGCCTGGCGGTTTCGGGTGCCATGCCTTTCAACGCCGCCCATGCGTCGTGTTTGTATTTGCCGGCGATATCCGCGAAGCCTGGCCGTTCCTCGGGCGCGTCGCCCGCGGTTGCCTGCTTGTAAAGTCCATAAAGACGCAGCAACGTGAGGTCGCCCGGTCGTTCAGGCAACTGCTTTACATCGTTGACTGCCTGGTTGAAGCGTGAATCGACGTCGCTCATCGATGACTCCGCAAAAGGTCGGATCGGCTGACGATCATAACAAGCACAGCGGCACAAGTGCGAACCGCAGACGTGTGGCGCCGGGTCGGCTTCGCGACCGACGCGCGAAGGTCGCGCATTACAATATCGACCATGACCGACACTGTGCTGCTTGCCCTCGATACATCGACCGAATTCTGCTCGGTCGCGTTGCTTGCCGTTGCGAATCCGCCCGCGGGTTCGTCCTTGCGTTTACCGGGCGATGATTCGCCGGCGCGTGGTTCGCCGGCCCGTGGTTTGGCCGGCGGTTCGCCGGTCGAAGCTCTGTCGGACGGTTTATCGGACGGCGCATCCGGCGAGCCACGGGTCTGGTCGCGCCACGAGTCGACCGGCGCGGTGTCCAGCACGCGCCTCCTGCCTGCCATTCGCGAGCTGTTCGACGAAGCCGGTTACGCGCTACGCGCCTGCAACGCGATCGCGTTCGGCGCGGGCCCGGGCTCGTTCACCGGCTTGCGTACCGCAACCGGTGTCGCGCAAGGGCTCGCGTTTGGGCTCGGCTGCCCGGTCGTGCCGATCGGCACGCTTGCCGCGTGTGCGGAAAGCGCACGTCGGCGCGATCCGTCGGCCACGCGCGTGCTCGCCGCACTCGATGCGCGGATGGACGAAGTCTATTGGGCCGACTACGCATGGGACGATGCGCTGCAAGACTGGCACGCGGTGCGCGCCGCCGCGCTCGATGCGCCCGAACGGATCGTCGCGCCCGACGTGCCGTACACGCTTGCCGGCAACGCGGCTGCGGTGTTCGGCGCGCGGCTCGCGATTGCTGCCGGCGCGCGCGCGATCGACGGCGAGGCGCTGCCGCATGCGTTGCCGATCGCGTTCGCCGCGTTGCGCGCATGGCGCGCGGGGCGCACAGTGCCGGCCGATCAGGCGGCACCCGAATACGTGCGCGACAAGGTCGCACTGACCACGGCCGAACGGCTTGCCGTGAAAGCGGCGCAAGGCCAGGCGGGCGGCCCGTCGCGCAACCACGTCGGCGAGCCTCCACAATGAGCGGCGTATTGCTCGCGGACCGCTACATGTCGCCGATGACCGAGGGCGACCTTGACGAAGTCGCCATCGTCGAACGGCTCGCCTACGAGTTTCCGTGGTCGCGCGGCAATTTCGAAGACTCGCTGCGCAACGGCTATTTCGGCATCTGTCTGCGGCACGTAACGGGGACGCTGATCGGTTACTGCGTGCTGATGCCGGTCGTCGACGAGATGCATCTGCTGAATCTATGCGTCGCACCGCCGGCGCAGCATGCGGGCGCGGGGCTCGCGCTGCTGCGCGAAGCGGTGCGCATCACGCATGCGGAAAAGCTGACGGGGCTGCTGCTCGAAGTGCGGCCGTCGAACCATCGCGCGATCCGGCTATACGAGCGCTTCGGCTTTGCGTCGATCGGCCGGCGCAAGAACTACTATCCGGCGCGGCACCGCAGCCGGGAAGACGCAATCGTGATGCGATTTTCTTTTGAGAAGGAGGGCGCCGATGGCGTTGCATGAGTCCGCGCTGGAAGAACTCGGCCTCGCGCCGCTGTGGGTGAGGCGCGGTAGCGCGAATGCACCGGCGGCGCCCGGGGACGCGGAAGGCCGCGCGAGCGCCGATGTCGCGCACGCGCGGGACGCCGTATCGGCGCATGCGCAGGCGAACGTATTGCCCGATGCCGCGTGTGGCGGGCAGGCGCCCGTTGCCGCGGCGATCGCGCGCGGTGAGGCCGGCGCGGCGACCAGGCGCGCCGACGTTCCGTTGTCCGATGTTGCGGTGCCCGCGCAGCGCACCGCGCCGAGCGAATCGACGTCGCGAAGCGAGTCGCCGGAAGCGGGACGCAGACCCTTCGCAACGCGTCCGGAGCCCACTCCGCCAGCGCAACCAACGGCGCAATCAACATCGCCCGACGACGACTTCGCATGGTTCGACGAGCTTCCCGCGCAGCCGTCGTCGCGCGCGCGCCCGCCGACGCCCGACCGTCCCGCGGACTTCGCGAGCGACGATCCCGGCACTGAATCGTCGCTGCCGCCGGTCGCCTCGCTCGACTGGGACGCGCTCGCGCAGCGCGTGGCCGGCTGCGAACGCTGCCGTCTCTGCGAGAAGCGCACGCAGACGGTCTTCGGCGTCGGCGACCGCGACGCGGACTGGATGCTGATCGGCGAAGCGCCGGGCGAAAACGAGGACCGTCAGGGTGAGCCGTTCGTCGGCCAGGCCGGCAAGCTGCTCGACAACATGCTGCATTCGTTGTCGCTGGCGCGCGGCGCGAATGTTTATATCGCGAACGTGCTCAAGTGCCGGCCGCCGGGTAACCGCAATCCCGAGCCCGAGGAGGTTGCGCGCTGCGAACCGTATCTGCAGCGCCAGGTCGCGCTCGTCAAACCGAAGCTGATCGTCGCGCTCGGCCGCTTCGCCGCGCAAAGCCTGCTGAAGACCGATGCGAGCATTTCGTCGCTGCGTGGACGCGTGCATACGTACGAAGGTGTGCCCGTGATCGTCACCTATCACCCCGCGTATCTGCTGCGCAGTCTGCACGACAAGGCCAAGGCGTGGCAGGACCTGTGTCTTGCGCGCGAGACGTGGCGCAAGGCGGGCGCGAGCGCGTGTTCCGCTGCCGATGCCGCAACCCGTCCCGTGGCCGACTGATGGCGGCCGACAGCCTGTCTGCCGGATTAGCGCCGCGTGGTGCCGCGCGGCTTGAGAGGCTGTCCGACCCGGCGGTGCGCGATCTCGCGTGGCTGCTGTTCAGTCCGGACCTGTTGCGCGCGCAACCGCCTGCCGGCGTGCTGGCCGAGCCGTTCGAGTCGGCCGAGGAAGCAGCCGCGACGCTCGACTGGCTCGTTGCCGAATATGCCGACCCCGCTGCGCTGCATCGTCATATCGCCGCCGCGCGTGTGACGCGCCTTGGCCGTTACGCGGAGTGCCTGCTCGCGTGGTCGTTGCAGCATGGGCCGGCCGCGCGCCTCGTGGCCGCGAACGTGGCGTTGCGGCGCAATGGCCTCACGCTCGGCGAATGCGACTTCCTCGTTCAAACCCGGACGAGCCGGCGGCTGCATTGGGAGCTCGCGGTCAAATGCTATCTGCATGCAGGCGAAAGCCGCGCCCAGCTCGCGGACTATGTCGGACCGAATCTGCAGGATCGTTTCGACGTGAAGCTACGCCGTTTGCTCGATCATCAACTGCCGTTGAGCGCGCGCGCCGAATTCGCGTCGCTTGGTCACGTCGGACCGTGGGACGCGCAAATGTTCGTCAAGGGCTGGTTGTTCTATCGCGATGGCGGCACGCCCACCGAACCGTCCGAGATCGATCCGGACCATGCGCGTGGCTGGTGGACGACGCGAGCGGACTGGCCGTCGTTTGCCGCCGCGCTGGGCGACGCATGGTCCGTTCTGCCGCGACTTCAATGGCTATCGCGGCGGCGCCGCAGCGGCAATGCAAACGCCGCGAACCTTTTCGGCATACGGGCCTTGAGCGCACAACTCGCGCAGCATAGCGGCCCCACGATGGTCGCGACGTTTGCCGCCGATGACGAACAGGGCGGCTGGCGCGAGACGTCGCGCGGTTTTGTCGTGCCGGATGCGTGGCCCGCGCAGGCGCTCGCGTTCGCGCGCGCTTAGGCGCAGCGCGGGCTGCTTGACTGGTTGGCCGTTTCGCCGTTTCACCGCCTGGCTGCCTCGCCGCGTGGTCGGTCTGGGCCGGTTAGTCGCGGTTGATCGATAGACCCGCCCGCGCTCACCACCACCGATGAAAATGGTGCACAGGACCGACGCCGCGACCGACGTCGAGTCGCGCGCTCTGCTCGAGCGCACCGGTCAGATATTGCTTCGCATCGACGACCGCGCTGGCGAGATCGCGCCGCTGCGGCAATAACGCTGCAACTGCCGAGGACAACGTGCATCCGGTGCCATGCGTATTGCGCACCGGCACGCGCGCGCCGCCCACGCGCAGCGTGCCGCCTGCCTCGATGAGCCAGTCGGGGCTGTCGGCGGCCGCGAGATGGCCGCCTTTCATCAGCACTGCGTGTGCGCCGAGCGCACGCAGCGCTTCGCCCTGGCTTACCATCGCGCTTTCGTCGCTAGCCGCTGCCGTGCCGAGCAACGCCGCTGCCTCGGGCAGATTCGGCGTCAACAGATCGGCGAGCGGCAGCAATTCGTCGCGCAACGCGTCGACCGCATCGGGTGCAAGCAGCGCATGGTTGCTCTTCGAAATCATCACCGTGTCGAGCACGACATGCGACGGCCGGTAGCGCCGCAGCGCCTCGGCGACCGCGCGCACGATCTGCGCGTTCGCGAGCATGCCGATCTTCACCGCGTCGATGCGGATATCGTCGAACACAGCGTCGAGTTGCGCCGTGACGAAACCCGGGTCGGGCGTGTGAATCGCGGTCACGCCGCGCGTATTTTGCGCGGTCAGCGCGGTAATCACGCTCGCGCCGTACGCGCCGAGCGCCGAAAACGCCTTCAGATCGGCCTGGATGCCGGCGCCGCCGCCGGAATCGGAGCCGGCGATCGTCAGGACATTGGGAATGACTTGGGTCATGAAAGAACGGGGAAGGCAGGGCGGTCGAACCCGTGGCGCGCGGTCAGTGCCGCGCTTCGCCGATCAGCGCGACCGAATCGAATGCTCGCTGATTCGCCTGGTGGCGCCGCATCACGAGCCACATCATCACGCAGACGAAGGTGCCGAACAGCACGATCACGATCGTGATCGGCACGTCGAGCCAGACGAGCACCGCGTAGAGGCACAGCATGACGAGCACGGACAGGTTTTCGTTGAAATTCTGCACCGCGATCGAGTGGCCGGCCGACAGCAGCACGTGGCCGCGATGCTGCAGCAGCGCATTCATCGGCACGACAAAAAAGCCCGAAAGCGCGCCGACCACCATCAGGAACAGATACGCGAAGATCAGGTAGCCGCCGATATGCATGCGGCCGAAATAGATGCCCCAATGCGGCGGAAACAGGTGCCGCGTGTAGAACGCCATCAGCATCACCGCGATGCCCATGATGATGCCGACCGGCAGCACCGACAGCGATTTCTTCAGCGGCACGCGCGCTGCGGCGATCATTGCGCCCCCCGCGACGCCGACCGCGACCACGGCCTGCAGGATCGCGCCCTCCGACAGCGACATGCCGAGCGACACTTCGGCCCATTTCAGCACGATGAACTGCAGCGTCGCGCCCGCGCCCCAGAATAGGGTCGTAACCGCGAGCGAGATCTGGCCGAGCTTGTCGTGCCAGAGCACGTTGAAACAGTCGGCGAAGTCGGTGATGAGCTTGAGCGGCCCGCGCTCCTGTTTCGGATAGCGCGCGCCGGTGTCGGGGATGCGCAGATTGAAGAGCGCCGCGACGACATAGATGACGATGATGATGAGCATCGCCGCCTCGGCGGGCGTGTGAATCGCGGGGGGCGTGTGTTTAATGATGTGCGAGGCGATATGCGGGCTGATCAGCGCGCCGCCGAGCACCGTGCCAAGGATGATCGAGCCGACCGTCGTGCCTTCTATCCAGCCGTTGGCCGCGACGAGCCGGTCAGGCGGCAGCAGTTCGGTGAGTATGCCGTACTTGGCCGGCGAATAGGCCGCGGCGCCGAAGCCGACGATGCCGTATGCAATGAGCGGATGCGCGCCGGCGAGCATCGTGACGCAGCCAATCACCTTGATCGTGTTCGTCACGAACATCACGCGCCCCTTGGGCCGCGAGTCGGCGAACGCGCCGACGAAGGCGGCCAGCACGACGTACGACAGCACAAAGAACAGCTTGAGCAGCGGCGTCATCCAATTGGGGGCATGAAGGTCTTTCAGCAGTGCGATGGCAGCGATCAGCAGCGCATTGTCGGCCAGCGACGAGAAGAACTGCGCGGCCATGATCGTGTAAAAACCTTTTTTCATCTGATGCGATGCTGTCCTCGCGACGGTCTGGCGGGCAAGACCGTGGATATGACGTTCGGGCTTATTCCGTTCGAAATGGGTTGTGCGCACGGCTTTATATCATGAAAATAGCTGGATACTGACTAGCAAAATCCTTGATCGTCCAGTCGCAGCGGGCTTCGTGGCGCTGAAAACGCGATGTAAGCCGCTGATTCGAAAGTGTCTTTACGTAAAATTCCCATGCCGCGCCCGCTCCTTGCCACGATCCATACCGCCGCTCTCGCCAACAATCTCGCCGTGGTTCGACGCTACGCGCCGAAGTCCAAAATCTGGGCCATCGTCAAGGCGAATGCGTATGGCCACGGGCTTGCGCGTGCGTTCCCGGGGTTGCGCGCAACGGACGGCTTTGGGTTGCTGGACCTCGAAGAAGCGGTGAAGTTGCGCGAATTGGGCTGGGCGGGCCCGATTTTGTTGCTCGAAGGATTCTTTCGTCCGACCGATATCGATCTGATCGACCGCTACAGCCTCACCACGGCGCTGCACTCGGACGAGCAGCTGCGCATGCTCGAAATGGCGCGGTTGTCCAAGCCGGTCAATATCCAGCTCAAGATGAACAGCGGCATGAACCGCCTCGGCTATACGCCTGACAGGTTCCGCGCCGCCTGGGAGCGCGCGCGCGCGTGCCCCGGTGTCGGCCAGATCACGCTGATGACCCACTTTTCCGACGCCGACAGCGAGCGCGGCATCGAGCATCAGATGGAAGCGTTCGAGCGCGGCGCGAAGGGCATCGCCGGCGCGCGCAGCCTTGCGAATTCGGCGGCGACGCTGTGGCATCCGAAGTCCCATTTCGACTGGGTGCGCCCCGGCATCATGCTGTACGGGGCGTCGCCGTCGGGCGTGCATTCCGATGTTCGCAGCACCGGGCTTCAGCCGGCCATGACGCTCGCGTCGGAACTGATCGCCGTGCAGACGCTGCCCGAAGGCGAGACGATCGGCTACGGTTCGACCTTCAAGGCGCGTGCGGGCATGCGCATCGGCGTCGTCGCCTGCGGTTATGCAGACGGTTACCCGCGCGTTGCGCCCGAAGGCACCCCCATCGTCGTCGACGGCATTCGCACGCGCATCGTCGGGCGCGTGTCGATGGACATGATCACCGTCGATCTGACGCCGTGTCCGCAGGCCGGTGTCGGCTCGCGTGTCGAACTCTGGGGCAACGCATTGCCGATCGACGACGTCGCGCAGGCGTGCGGCACGATCGGCTACGAGCTCATGTGCGCAGTCGCGATGCGCGTGCCGGTCCGCGCGGAATAGGTCCTGGCGAAAGCATGAGCGAAAGAAGCGACCGCGCGGTGCACGCGATGAGAAAAGCGGCCTGCCGCTTTTCCTAACCTATGACAATACGAATCAGGCAAGGTCTGCGTGGCTAAACAGAAAACGTTGTACACCTGCACCGAATGCGGCGCGTCGTCGCCGAAGTGGCAAGGGCAGTGTCCGTCGTGCCATGCGTGGAATACGCTGGTCGAGACAGTGGCCGAATCGGCCTCCGCGCATCGCTTTCAGTCGCTCGCGAAGAGCGCGCCGGTGCAGCGCCTCGCCGACATCGAAGCGTCCGATGTGCCGCGCTTTTCAACGGGCGTCGGCGAATTCGATCGTGTGCTCGGCGGCGGCCTCGTCGCGGGCGGCGTCGTGCTGATCGGCGGCGACCCGGGCATCGGCAAATCCACATTACTGTTGCAGTCGCTCGCGCAGATCGCGAGCGAGCGGCGCGCGCTCTATGTGAGCGGCGAGGAATCGGCCGCGCAGATTGCATTGCGCGCGCAACGTCTGTCGCTGCTCGAACCGGGCTCGAACGCGAACGAACTGAAGCTGCTCGCCGAGATTCAACTCGAGAAAATCCAGGCGACGATTGCCGAAGAGCGGCCCGACGTCGCCGTCATCGATTCGATCCAGACCGTCTATTCGGAGGCGCTGACGTCGGCGCCCGGCTCGGTTGCGCAGGTGCGCGAATGCGCGGCGCAACTGACACGCGTTGCGAAGCAGTCGGGCACGGCGATCATTATGGTCGGCCACGTCACGAAGGAAGGCAATCTCGCCGGCCCGCGCGTACTCGAACATATCGTCGACACAGTGCTCTATTTCGAAGGCGATACGCATTCGTCGTTCCGCCTCGTGCGCGCATTCAAGAATCGCTTCGGCGCTGTGAACGAACTCGGTGTGTTTGCAATGACCGAACGCGGGTTGCGCGGCGTCGCGAATCCGTCCGCGCTCTTTCTGTCGCAGCACGAACAGATCGTGCCGGGCTCGTGCGTGCTCGTCACACAGGAAGGCACGCGGCCGCTGCTCGTCGAAGTGCAGGCCCTGGTCGATACCGCGAACGTGCCGAATCCGCGGCGTCTCGCGGTCGGTCTCGAACAGAACCGGCTCGCGATGCTGCTCGCGGTGCTGCACCGGCACGCGGGCATCGCGTGTTTCGATCAGGATGTTTTTCTGAATGCAGTCGGCGGCGTGAAGATCACCGAGCCCGCCGCCGATCTCGCGGTGCTGCTCGCGATCCATTCGTCGATGCGCAACAAGCCGCTGCCGAAGGGGCTCATCGTGTTCGGCGAGGTGGGGCTCGCGGGCGAGATCCGGCCGTCGCCGCGCGGCCAGGAGCGCCTCAAGGAAGCCGCGAAGCTTGGTTTTTCAGTCGCGCTGATTCCGAAGGCGAATGCGCCGAAGCAGGCGATCGACGGGCTGCAGGTGATTGCGGTCGAGCGTATCGAGCAGGCAATCGACCGCGTGCGCACGCTCGAGTGACGCCGCATCGTTGCGATCGGGGCGGCGAGTGTTTCGTGGCGGCGATCCGATGACAATCCGACGGCAGTGCGAGGGCTGTTCATGGGTCGCCCGCTGGCTATCCGCGGGCCGCCTGCGGCGACCCGGATTGCGGCCTCGGGCGCGACGCCGGCTTTGCCTATCACGCACGCACATGGTGCGCGGCGTAATCCGCCGTAAATATCATGCGGGCGGCTGTAACCCAGAATCCACACGATTTCCCTATTCTTTGGCGCATAGGCAATCCGTCATAAACGGAAAAGGATGCGTCTTGAAACAGACTCGTGAACCCGAAGCGGATCGGCTCGCGAACCTGCGCGGTTGCCGCGTATCGCCGCCGATTCCCCAACCGTGGGGCGACAGTTGCCGGATCATCGAATGGATCGATACGGGCGGACAGATTTCTCGCCGCGTGGTCGCTGAAGACATCACGCCCGACGAAGTGCGAGCCATGATTCGCCGGCATGTCCAGGGACGCAAACACGTGCTCGTCGACGACGAGCGGCAGCCGAGGCAGACCTTGCCGAGGCGATAAATGAAGTGGAGGGGCGGCCGGCTTCCGTTGCGACTGAAGCTGAACGCGGCGCGCTCAGTTGATTCCGCTCAGTTGATTCCGCTCAGTTAGTCGCGCTCAGTTAGTCGCGCTCAGGTAGTCCCGCTCGGCTGGTTCCGCACCGCTGCTCCCGCCCGGCCAGTTCCGTCGCTCGTCTGCGTCCCGGTCCGCGCGCCGCGCATCAGCCTTCTTCATATCCTTTCACCGCGTTTGCGCCCCATGCTTGCGGCATCATGCCGTCGCCGGGACTATCGGCGTGGTCGTCCTGTCCGGCCGCCGCGTACAACTCGGGAGCGAACAACGGATGCTGCGCCGCCTCGGCCGGTGTCAGCACGGGCGCCACGCAGCAGTTCAGCGGCTCGAGCAGTTCGACCCACCCGGCAAGCGTGCGCGTCTCGATCACGGCCATCAATTCCTGCGTCAACGCTACGGCATCGGGGCCGCCCAGCGCTTGCCCGAGGCTCCAGTGGCGCTTGGCCCAATCGGGCCGGTTCAGCGCCGTGCAAAGCGTTTCCCAGAATTTGAGTTCGAGTGCCGCAATGGCGAGCCAGCGGCCGTCGCGCGTGCGGTACAGGTTGTAGCAGGGTGCGCCGCCGTTCAGAAGTCCAACGCCGGGGGCGGGCGCCGTGCCGTCGTTGACGAGCCCGACATGCGCGACCACGTTGTGCGCATGCGTGGCATGCGTCATCGATACATCGACGAAGCGGCCTTCGCCGCCGCGCGCGACATGCCATAGCGCGGCGAGAATTTGCGTGATTGCGCTCAATGCGCCGCCGAGCATATCGCCGATCTGGAAGTTCGGCACGATCGGCGTGCCGTCGCGCGATGCGAGCTGATCGAGCACGCCCGAATAAGCGATGAAGTTCAGATCGTGGCCGGCAATGGTCGAGTAAACTCCGGTCGAGCCGTAACCGGTAATCGCGCAATATACAAGCTTCGGGTTCAGTTCGCGCAGCGTCTCGTAGCCGAGTCCTAGACGCTCCATCACGCCGGGCCGAAAACTCTCGACGATCACATCGGCTTCGCGCGCGAGCGCGCGCAGCACCGTATTGCCCGCCTCCGTCTTCAGATCGAGCCGGGTCACGCGCTTGCCGCGGTTGACTATCTGATAGAGCACGCCTGGACGGCCTTCGAGCCGGTCCGTCTCGCTTTGCAACATGACGCGCGATGCATCGCCATCGCCGGGCGCTTCGATCTTCAGCACGTCGGCGCCCATTTCCGCAAGCCGTAGCGTCGCGACGGGGCCCGGCAGAATGCGCGTGAGGTCGATCACGCGCAAGCCTTTTAGTGCATCAGCAGAAGACACGGTTACCCTCCGGTCGTTGATGGTGCCCGCGCGTCATGCACGCGCAATGGCTGGTCCTGCATTTGCCGATTCCGCAATTGAAAACGGTCAACCGATTTGCTCGAGTTCCTCGTGCGCTTCGAGCCACTGTGCTTCGAGCGTCTCGAGCTGCGCGGTGACATCGGCTTGCCGGCGCAGCGCGTCGGTCAGCTTTGCCTTGAGTTCGGCGTTGTAGCTGGCCGGGTCCGCGACATACGCATCGAGCACGGCCTTCTCGGCGTTCAGCGCGTCCATTTCCTTCTCGATCTTCGTAATGCGTGTTTGCAGCGGCTTTTTCAGGTGCGCGAGCTTCTGGCGCGTTTCGGCTTCCTGGCGCCGCTGTTCCTTACGGTTCAGCGCGGCATCGCCGCCAATGCCGGCACTGCTGTCCGTGCTGCCCGTGCCATCGCTTCGCGAGTTGTCGGGCTTCGCCGCCTCACCCGCCTTCAGCGCCGCGCGCTGCTCGGCCGCATGCTGCAAGAGCCACTCGCGATAGTCGTCGAGGTCGCCGTCGAACGGCTGCAGCCGGTGTTTCGCGACGAGCATGAACTGATCCGTCGTGGCGCGCAACAGATGCCGGTCATGCGAGACGAGGATCAACGTGCCGTCGAACTGCGCGAGCGCCATTGTCAGGGCGTGGCGCGTTTCGAGGTCGAGATGGTTGGTCGGCTCGTCGAGCAGAAGCAGATTGGGCTTTTGCCAGATGATCAGCGCCAGCGCAAGGCGCGCTTTCTCGCCCCCCGAAAACGGCGCGATGCGCGCAGTGGCCATCTCGCCCGAGAAGTTGAAGCCGCCGAGGAAGTCGCGCAGCTCCTGCTCGCGGGTGTCAGGCGCGAGGCGCGCGAGATGCTGCAAAGGGGAATCGTCGGGGCGCAGCGTTTCGAGCTGATGTTGCGCGAAATAGCCGATGCGCAGCCCCTTGCCTTGATGCATATGGCCGCTCAACGCGTCGAGCGTGCCGGCGAGCGTTTTGATCAGCGTCGACTTGCCCTGGCCGTTCGCGCCGAGCAGGCCGATGCGCTGGCCGTTCTGGATAGACAGCGTGACCGCATCGACGATCGGTATCTCGCCGCCGTCGTCGGCACGATAGCCGCACCGCACGCCGTCCATTACCATCATCGGATTCGGCGCGGCGTCGGGTGCGCGAAATTCGAACGTAAACGGCGAGGCGGCATGCGCGGGCGCGATCAGCTCCATCTTCTCGAGCGCCTTCATCCGGCTTTGCGCCTGACGCGCCTTGGTGGCCTTTGCCTTGAAGCGGTTGATAAAGCTCTGCAGATGCTCGACCGTTTTCTGCTGCTTCTCGTAAGCGCTTTGCTGCAGCGCCAGTTGCTGCGCGCGCAGAACTTCGAACTGCGAGTAGTTGCCGCCGTAGCGCTTGATCTGCCGGTTCTCGAGATGCAGCGTAACATTGCACACCGAATCGAGGAACTCGCGGTCGTGCGAGATCACGACGAGCGTACCCGGATAGCGATGCAGCCAGTCTTCGAGCCAGACGATCGCGTCGAGGTCGAGGTGGTTCGTCGGCTCGTCGAGCAGCAGCAGATCGGAACGGCACATCAGCGCTTGCGCGAGATTGAGACGCATGCGCCAGCCGCCCGAGAAGCTGCCGACGCTCGCCCGTGTCTGCTCGAGCGTGAAGCCGAGGCCGAGCAGCAACGCTTCGGCGCGCGCCGGCGCGGTGTAGCCGTCGGCGTCCGCGAACGACGCGTGCGCTTCGGCTTCCGCGCTACCGTCGTGCGCGGCCGAGGCGGCGGCGATGCGCGCTTCGATCGCGCGCAACGCGGCGTCGCCATCGAGCGTGTATTCGAGCGCGCTTTTGTCGGCGGCTGGCGTTTCCTGCGCGACATGCGCGATCTGCCAGGACGGCGGCAATGAAAAATCGCCGGCGTCCGCGTGCAGTTCGCCGCGCAGGACGGAAAAGAGCGTGGACTTGCCCGCGCCGTTCGCGCCCACCAGCCCGGCTTTTTCGCCGGGGTTCAGCGTGAACGAGGTCTGTTCGAAAAGCGGTTTGGTGCCGCGCGCGAGACTGAACTGGTTGAAGCGGATCACAACATGGCCGGGCTTGAGGAAAACGCTATTTTAGACTGTGCCGCGCATTGCCAGGCATCGTCCGTTCGGCCGACTGGCGCGAAAGCTCCGCGTACGTAAACTGATGACTTTCTTCGGGAGCGCATATGGCAAAGACCAACCACACATCGACCTCCATCTATTCGTTCTCGGCCCGCGCGTTGAACGGCGAGGAGATCAGTTTCGAACGCTATCGCGGCCGGGCTTTGCTGATCGTCAACACGGCCAGCGAATGCGGTTTCACGCCGCAATACAAAGGCTTGCAGGCGCTTTATCAGCAATACGCGGCGCGCGGGCTCGAAGTGCTCGGCTTTCCGTGCAACCAGTTCGGCAAGCAGGAGCCCGGCGACGCAGCGCAGATCGGCAGCTTCTGCGAAAAGAACTTCGGCGTGTCGTTCCAGCTGTTCGAGAAGATCGAAGTGAATGGCGCGAATACGCATCCGCTTTTCAAGTATCTGAAGACGGAGGCGCCGGGGCTGCTCGGCTTCGACCGGATCAAATGGAACTTTACGAAGTTTCTCGTCGACCGTGACGGCAAGGTGCTCAAGCGCTACGGGCCGCCGACAAAGCCCGACGAGATCGCCGTCGATATCGAGAAGGTGCTGTAGCGCGCGGTTCGGGCCGGCGCCATGCGACCGGGACAGGATCGGCGCTCGGCGCAGGTGACACAGGGCAGGTGAAGGTGACACAGGGCAGGTGACACCGGACAGCCGGCCACAGGACCGGCGCGGCAGAGACGCACGATAGGACACGCACTACAGGATCGGCGCGAAGAGCCGCGCCACATGCATCGCCATGCGGCGCCACGGCGGCGACTTCCGGTATTCGCTGCGATCGATCTCGTACGATTCGGCGAAATCGCGCACGAGCATCGCTTCGACCTCGGCGGCGAAGCCGCGGTCGATCGTCAGCACCATGATCTCGAAGTTCAGGCGAAACGACCGGTTGTCGAGGTTCGCGCTACCCACCGCCGCGGCCTCGTCGTCGATCAGCACGACCTTCTGATGCAGAAAGCCCGGCCGGTAGCGAAACACGCGCACGCCGGCGCGGATCGAGTCGTGAGCATAGAGCCGCGAGGCTTCGAACACGACAATATGATCGCGCCGGCTCGGAATCAGGATGCGCACGTCCACGCCGCGCAATGCCGCGAGCCGCAGCGCGGAGAACACGGCTTCGTCGGGAACGAGGTACGGCGTCGTGATCCAGATGCGCTTGCGAGCGGCGCTGATCGCTTCGACGAAGAACAGCGAACACGTTTCCTGCTTGTCGGCGGGGCCCGACGGCACCACGAGGCAGTGCATGTCGCCGGCGTGATCCGCCGGGGCCGGCGCATTTGCCGATACGCCGGCGCGCGCGGGCACCGGTACCGGACCCGCGCCCGATAGTGCAGTCGGCGGCGGCAGCGTCCTGATCGGCAGAAGCGTGTCCGGCGCCGGGTCCGGTGCAGTGTCGGATGCGCCCTCGTCCGGCAGCGGTGCAGCCGCCGCGGCCAGCGCCACGCGCACCGATTCGGCCGCGGACGCGCCGACAACCGGGTGGACCGTGGCGGACCCGGAAGCGCTCATCGAAGCGGTCACCGAAGCTGCCACCGAAGCCGGCACGGGCGCCGGCGCCGCAGCCGTGGCGCGCGCCGGCACCGGCGGCGCGGCGGCGGTCGCAGGCACGCGCGGCGGCGGCTCGAGCGGCGGCAATTGCTGCGTGGCCCAGTACCAGTCTTCGGTGAACACGAACTGGACGCTGGCCACGGCGGGCCCGCGCACTTCGATATGCGTGTCGCGCCACGGCGAAAGGGGAGGCTTCGCGCCCAGATATTCGACGCCGATATTGTGGCCGCCGACGAACGCGCACTCGCCGTCGACCACGACGATTTTCCGGTGGTTGCGGAAATTCAGCTGGAAGCGGTTGACGAAGCGCCGGTTCGTCGCGAACGGATGCATCTCGACGCCGCCCGCGCGCATCGCCGCGATATAGCGATGCGGCAGATCGAAGCTGCCGATGCTGTCGTACAGCACGTACGCGCGCACGCCTTGCTCGACTTTCCTGATCAGCGTGTCCTTGATCAGTTCGCCGAGCGCATCGGCGCGCACGATAAAGAACTGCACGATCACATAGCTGCGTGCGCTTTCGATCGCCTCGAGGATGGCCGCGAACGTCGCTTCGCCGTTGACGAGCGTGCGTACCGTATTGCCGGGCAGAAACGGCATGCCGGAGAGCCGCGTGAGCGAGCGTACGAGATGTTCGCCGAGCGCTTGCGCGGGCCGCTCGTACGACGACGCCTGAGTTTCCCATTCGGGAGGATGCGCGCGCGTGCGCAACAGTTCGTTGCCGAAGCGCCGCGCATCGACATAGCCCGCGAACTTGCTGCGGCCGAGAAACAGATACGGAACCAGCGTCAGATACGGCATCGCGACGAGCGATACCGCCCATGCGATCGCGCCTTGCGACGTGCGGGTATGCAGGATCGCATGGCACGCGGCAACCAGGCCGAGCAGGTGGCAGAGAAATACCAGCGTGCCGATGTGAAGCAGATCGAATTGCATAAGCGTACGAAGGATCGTTCGACGCGCGGTTCGCGCGCATGCGGATGCGATCGAAGCAGGGGCGCCAGGCTCGATGCCACCCCATCTTACCGAAGCGCAAGCCGGCCACGCCGGTTGGCCCGATCTTGCGTGTGGACAAGCGTATTGTCCACACGAATCGGCATCATACGTGCCCTGGCTGCGCGCTGGGAGAAGCGGTTCTTGATGCGGATCAATGCTGAACACTCAATGCGCAGCATCTTGACCCGGCCCTCGGCATTTCTTCGACTAACGAGCCGGCGTATCCGGTGCGTCTTAAGCACCGGGCAAGTCGCTCGCCTGTAGCAGGAAGACGTTGTCGTCGCCGGCGCTTGTCGACAGCCAGACAAGGTCGAGCCCGCCTAACGCGGCCTCGACGTTGGCACGCTCGTTGCCGATCTCGACCACGAGCACACCGTCGTCGGTCAGCCAGTTGCGTGCCTCGCCGACGATGCGTCGCACAATGTCCATGCCGTCCGCGCCACCCGCGAGCGCGAGCTCGGGCTCGTGCCGGTATTCAGCAGGCAGCGCCTCCATCGACGCTGCGTTCACATAGGGCGGATTCGCGAGGATGACGTCGTAGCGGCGCTCGGGCAGCGGCGCGAACAGATCGCCTTCGAATACGGCAATGCGTTCGTCGAGTTCGTAGTCGATCACATTGATCGTCGCGACTTCGATGGCGCCCGGCGACAGATCGACCGCGTCGATATCGGCATTCGGAAACGCGTGCGCGGCGAGAATCGCGAGGCACCCGGAGCCGGTGCAGAGTTCGAGCACGGCCGATACCGCTTCCGGGTCTTCGACGTACGGCTGCAGTCCATCCTGCAGCAGTTCGCCGATAAACGACCGCGGCACGATCACGCGCTCGTCGACATGAAAGCGATAGCCGTGCATCCACGCTTCCTGCGTGATGTAGGCGGCCGGCACACGTTCGGCCGCGCGCCGCTCGATCACCTTCAGCACCGTGTCGACTTCGTCGGCGGTCAGGCGCGCGTCGAGAAACGGATCGAGCAGATCGAGCGGCAGATGCAGCGTGTGCAGAACGAGATAGACCGCTTCGTCGTAAGCATTCGCCGAACCATGTCCGAACGACAGTTGTGCCTGGTTGAAGCGCGACACCGCATAGCGCAGCACGTCACGCACCGTTGAGAATGGATGCGTGGCGGGATGAGAAGCCTGATAGGACGGGGTGGTGGTCATCGCAGCGGTTCCTCGCTCAGGCGATCAGTTGTTCGAGTACGCGCCGGTACACGTTCTTGAGCGGTTCGATCGAGGCGAGTTCGATATGTTCGTCGATCTTGTGGATGCTCGCGTTGAGCGGGCCGAACTCGACCACCTGCGGGCAGATCCGCGCGATGAAACGGCCGTCGGACGTGCCGCCTGTCGTGGACAGCTCCGGCGTGATGCCGGTTTCGGCGCGAATCGCGGCCGAGACCGCATCGGAAAGCGCACCGCGCGGCGTGAGAAACGGCAGTCCGCTCACGGTCCATGCGAGTTCGTAGTCGAGGCCATGCCTGTCCAGAATCGCATGCACGCGGCTTTGCAGGCCTTCGACCGTGCTCGCGGTCGAGAAGCGGAAGTTGAACATCAGTTCCGCGTGGCCCGGAATCACGTTCGTCGCGCCGGTTCCACTGTGCAGGTTCGACACCTGCCAGGTGGTGGGCGGGAAATATTCGTTGCCGTCGTCCCAGCGCTCGGTCACCAGTTCGGCAAGCGCCGGCGCCAGCAGATGAACGGGGTTCTTCGCGAGATGCGGATACGCGATATGCCCCTGCACACCCTTGACGATGAGCTTGCCCGACATCGAACCGCGCCGGCCGTTTTTCACCATGTCGCCGAAGCGCGCGCTCGAGGTCGGCTCGCCGACCACGCAATAGTCGAGCCGCACGCCGCGCGCGGCGAGTGCTTCGACGACCTTCACGGTGCCGTCGGTGGCCACGCCTTCCTCGTCGCTCGTGATCAGAAAGGCGATCGAGCCGCGATGCCGCGCATGCGCGGCCACGAATTCCTCGCTTGCGACCACGAAGCCGGCCAGCGACGCTTTCATATCGGCGGCGCCGCGGCCGTACAGCTTGCCGTCGCGATGCGTCGGCTCGAACGGCGGCGACGACCACTGGTCGAGCGGGCCGGTCGGCACGACGTCGGTGTGGCCCGCGAACACGAGCAGCTTGCCGTCGGCGCCGTCCGTGCCATGCCGGACCGCCCAGAGATTCGTCACGCCATTCGACTCGATCGTTTCGCAGACGAAGCCAAGCGCCGCGAGGCGCTCGACAATCAGACGCTGGCAATGCTGATCGTCGGGGGTGACGGATGCGCGCGCAATCAGCGCTTCGGTAAGGGCAAGGGTACCGGACATGGATTCGGAACTGCTCTTCAAAACTGCGGATGAAAAAATGCCGGCCCACAAAAAATGGCGGGGCCGGCAACGACTATCTTCAAGCGTATCGCGTCAAGCAAGACTCGGTCATACGGTAGGCGAACTTCAGGCGAACTTCAGGCGAACCGCGGGCGAATCTCAGGCAAACAGCGCCTCGTATTGATCCGCGGCAAAGCCAAGCGCCTTCACACGCCCGTTGACCACGACCACCGGCCGCTTGATCACCGAAGGCTTGTGGATCATCAGCGCAATCGCCCCGGCCTCGCTATCGGCTTCGGCCTTCATGGTATCGGACAGGCCGCGCCACGTCGTGCCGCGCCGGTTTACGAGCGATTCGAGCGACACGTCCTTCAGCCAGTCGCGCACGAGCGGCTCGGACACGCCGGCCTTCTTGAAATCGTGAAACTCGAATTCGACGCCATGTTCCTCGAGCCACGCGCGCGCTTTCTTCACGGTGTCGCAGTTCGGAATGCCGTACACGACGATCGTCTTCGCCGCTGACCGCGTTGTCATCAGTCGCCCCGCAGCAGTTCGTTCAGACCGACCTTCGCGCGCGTTTTTGCGTCGACCTTCTTGACGATCACCGCGCAGTAAAGGCTATGCGTGCCGTCCTTCGACGGCAGGTTGCCCGCCACGACGACCGAGCCTGCCGGAATGCGGCCGTAGCTGACTTCGCCCGTTTCGCGGTCGTAGATTTTCGTGCTCTGGCCGAGGTAGACGCCCATCGAGATTACCGAGTTTTCTTCGACGATCACGCCTTCGACCACTTCCGAGCGCGCGCCGATAAAGCAGTTGTCTTCGATGACGACCGGGTTCGCCTGCAGCGGTTCGAGCACGCCGCCGATACCGACGCCGCCCGACAGATGCACGTTCTTGCCGATCTGCGCACACGAGCCGACGGTGGCCCACGTGTCGACCATCGTGCCTTCATCGACATAGGCGCCGATGTTGACGTACGACGGCATCAGCACGACGTTCTTCGCGATGAACGAGCCGCGGCGCGCGACGGCCGGCGGCACGACGCGAAAGCCGCCGGCGGCGAAGTCTTCGGCCGTGTACTTCGCGAATTTGCTCGGCACCTTGTCGTAGAACTGGGAGAAACCGCCGGCCGGCATCGGCGCATTGTCTTCAAGGCGGAACGACAGCAGCACCGCTTTCTTCAGCCATTGATTGACGACCCACGCGCCTTCTTTCTTCTCGGCGACGCGCATCTGCCCTTTATCGAGCTGTTCGAGCGCATGCGCGACCGCATCGCGCACTTCGGCGCTCGCGGCTTTCGGCGAAAGGTCCGCGCGGTTGTCCCACGCGGTGTCGATGATCTGCTGAAGTTGTTGCGACATAAGTGACGAGACCGGTTGAAATAATGGAGAGGTGATCGAGAAGCATCGGCGCCCGACATCGGCACTCCGCGCCGGACGACTTTAACGCTTGAGCGTGTGGCAGAAGTCGACGATACGCTGCGCGCCCTCGGTGCACTCGTCGACGTCGGCGACGAGCGCGATGCGGATGAAGTCGCGGCCGGGGTTCGTGCCGCGAGCGGTGCGCGCGAGATAGGAGCCGGGCAGAACCGTCACATTATAGTCGGCGTACAGTCGCCGGGCGAATTCCGTATCCGACAGGCCGGTGCGCGCGACGTGGGTCCACAGGTAGAACGCGGCGTCGGGCAGCCGCACGTCGAGCACGCTCGCGATCATCGGTGTGACGGTCGCGAACTTCCGGGCGTACTTCGCGCGGTTCTCGCGCACATGCGCCTCGTCGTTCCACGCGGCGATGCTCGCGGTCTGATAGACGGTGGACAACGCCGCGCCGTGATAGGTGCGGTACAGCAGAAACTGCCTGAGAATGGCAGCGTCGCCGGCCACGAAGCCCGAGCGCATGCCCGGCACGTTCGAGCGCTTCGACAGGCTCGACAGCACGACGAGCCGCTCGTAGCCGCGGCCGAGCCGGTGCGCGGCTTCGAGGCAGCCGAGCGGCGGCTTCGCTTCGTCGAAGTAGATTTCGGAGTAGCACTCGTCGGAGGCGATCACGAAGCCGTAGCGGTCCGACAGCGCAAACAGTTCGCGCCAGTCGTCGAGCGTGAGCACGGCGCCAGTCGGATTGCCCGGCGAGCAGACGTAGAGCAGTTGCGTGCGCGCCCAGATGTCGGCGGGCACGGCGGCATAGTCGCAGGCAAAGTTGCGCGCCGGGTCGCTGTTCGCGAAGTAGGGCTGGGCGCCCGCGAGCAGCGCCGCGCCTTCATAGATTTGATAGAACGGGTTCGGACAGAGTACGATCGCGGGCTCGCCGGCCGCGGCTTGGGCGCCATTGCGGCGCGGGTCGATCACGGTTTGCGCGAGCGCGAAGAGCGCCTCGCGCGAGCCCGCGACCGGCAGTACCTCGGTGGCCGGATCGAGCGGCGGCAGATGGTAGCGCCACGACGCCCAGTTCGCGATCGCTTCGCGCAGCGGCTGCGAGCCGAGCGTCGCCGGATACGATGCGAGGCCGGACAGCGACGCGACGACTGCGTCGCGCACGAGCGCCGGCGTCGGATGTTTCGGTTCGCCGATGCCAAAGCTGATCGGCTTGATGTGTGCGGGCGGCGTGACGTCCTTGAACAGCAGGCGCAGCTTTTCGAACGGATAGGGTTGCAGCGAGTCGAGTAGCGGATTCACTTGACGGACCGGGTCGGAACGAAACGGATGGGCGGGGCGCGCGGGCGTGGCACATTAGCCGACGATTATAGCTTGGCGCCGCGGGCCGTCATCACCGGCGGTGCGGCGTCGGCGTCGGCTAAACGCGATTCATGCAACAACTTCATGCAACAACTTCATGCAACAACAATGGGCAAGCAAATGAGCAGCAGAACCAGCAATCGAGGGAAGCCCCATGAGCAAGTCAGCGAATACCGATGAGCGATACCATGCAGACGCAGCCTGACGCACGGCGCGGCAGCGGTTTTGCCGGCGGCCCGACGCTCGCCATCCTGATCGGCGCGTCGGTGTGGGGCGTCGTCTGGTATCCATTGCGCACGCTTGCGGCACTCGGCATCACCGGCACGGCGGCCTCGGCGTTGACGAGCGGCGCCGGCTGTCTCTTCGTGTTGCTGCTCAAACGCGGTTCGATCGCGACGGTCCGCTGGCATTGGCTGTTGCCCGCGCTCGCACTGGCCGCGGGCGTGACGAACCTCGGCTTCGTCTGGGGCGCGATTCACGGCCAGGTGATGCGCGTGCTGCTGCTCTTCTATCTGACGCCCGCATGGACCGCGCTCTTTGCGCACTTTCTGCTGCGCGAGCGGCTCCGCTGGTCGGGCGCTGCGCTCGCGGCGTTGTCGCTCGCGGGCGCGATGCTGATGCTGTGGTCGCCGCGGCTCGGCTTGCCGGTGCCCGGCAGCCTCGCCGAATGGGCCGGCCTCGCCGGCGGCATGGGCTTCGCGATGAGCAATGTGCTGACGCTGAAGATCGTGCGCGAATTGCCGCTCATGAAGGCCGAAATGCGCACGGCGACGATCTTCGGCGGCTCGGCGCTCGTGAGCGCCTGCGCAGCGGTTTTCGAAGCGATGCCCGCGCCGCCCGAGGGTGCGCATCTGGCTACCGCTGCCTTGCTGGTCGCCGCGCTCGGCATCGTGTTGGGCACAAACAACATGCTCGTGCAATATGGGCTCGCGCGCGTGCCAGCGAACCGCGCATCGATCATCATGCTCTTCGAGATCGTCGTGACTGCGCTGTCCGCGTGGCTGCTCGCCGGCGAAGCGCCGGGGCCGCGCGAATGGGCCGGCGGTGCGTGCATCGTGCTGGCCTCCGCATTGTCGAGCCGGGTGCACCGCAGCCGGACGGCGTCACAAGCGTCACAAGCGTCACAAGCGGCGGGCGACGACGGCGATCCGGACCGCCGGAATCGCTCGCGTGCGATGGTATGATTGCCGCTGCTTGAGCGTGCTTGAGCGGCCGCTCGTGCGGTGCCTCAGTGGCGTAAAGCCACCGGTGCAACGCGGCGCGTACGCGGGTGCGTTTCCTTTTTCTCTTTTCAATCAGCGATATCGCCGTGCGTCTGACATCGATCAAACTCGCTGGCTTCAAATCATTCGTCGATCCCACGCATTTCCAGGTTCCGGGCCAGCTTGTCGGCGTGGTCGGTCCTAACGGGTGCGGCAAATCCAACATCATCGACGCCGTGCGCTGGGTGCTCGGCGAATCGCGCGCCTCCGAATTACGCGGCGAATCGATGCAGGACGTGATCTTCAACGGCTCCACGGCGCGCAAGCCCGGCAGCCGCGCGAGCGTCGAACTCGTGTTCGACAACGCCGACGGCCGCGCGGCCGGCCAGTGGGGCCAGTATGCGGAAATCGCCGTCAAGCGCGTGCTGACGCGCGACGGCACGTCGAGCTACTACATCAATAACCTGCCGGCGCGCCGGCGCGATATCCAGGACATCTTCCTCGGCACGGGTCTTGGGCCGCGCGCGTACGCGATCATCGGTCAGGGCATGATCGCGCGCATTATCGAAGCGAAGCCGGAAGAACTGCGCGTGTTTCTCGAAGAAGCCGCGGGCGTGTCGAAGTACAAGGAACGCCGCCGCGAAACCGAGAACCGTCTGCACGATACGCGCGAGAACCTCACGCGCGTCGAAGACATCGTGCGCGAGTTGAGCGCGAACCTCGAAAAGCTCGAAGGCCAGGCCGTCGTCGCGACGAAGTTCAACGAGCTGCAGGCCGAAGGCGAAGAGAAACAGCGCTTGCTGTGGCTGTTGCGCAAGAACGAGGCGGGCAGCGAGCGCGAGCGTCAGCAGCGCGCGATCGAGCAGGCGCAGATCGACCTCGAAGCGCATACGGCAAAGCTGCGCGAAGTCGAAGCGCAACTCGAAACGCTGCGCGTCGCGCACTACTCGGCGAGCGACGCGATGCAGGGCGCACAAGGCGCGCTCTATGAAGCGAACGCGGAAGTGAGCCGTCTCGAAGCCGAAATCAAATTTATCGTCGAATCGCGCAATCGCGTGCAGGCGCAGATCGCGGCGCTTGCCGCACAGCGCGAGCAGTGGCAGTCGCAGGCGGAGAAGGCGCGCGGCGATCTCGTCGATGCCGAAGAGGAACTCGCTGCCGGCGACGAAAAGGCCGCGATCGCCGAAGAAACGGCGGCGGCGAAACACGATGCGCTGCCCGCGCTCGAAGCGCGCTGGCGCGATGCGCAAACGCAGCTCAACGAGGAGCGCGCGAGCATTGCGCAAACCGAGCAGGCGCTGAAGCTCGAAGCCGCGCACCAGCGCAACGCGGACCAGCAGCTGCAGCAACTGCAACAGCGCCACGAGCGTCTGAAGACCGAAGCGGGCGGGTTAGACGCGCCCGATGAAGCGCAGCTCGAAGAGCAGCGTATGCAGCTTGCCGAGCACGAAGCGGTGCTTGCCGACGCGCAGGCGCGTCTGGCCGATGCGCAGGAAACGCTGCCGCGCCTCGACGCCGAGCGGCGCGAAGCGCAGGAGCGCGTGCACGCCGAAAGTGCACAGATTCATCAGCTCGAAGCGCGCCTTGCCGCTTTGAAGCAGTTGCAGGAGAACGTGCAGACCGAAGGCAAGATCCAGCCGTGGCTCGACAAGCACGAACTGGGCGCGCTGCCGCGCCTGTGGAAGAAGCTGCACGTCGAAGCCGGGTGGGAAACGGCGCTCGAATCGCTGTTGCGCGAACGGCTTGCGGCGCTCGAGGTGTCGAATCTCGATTGGGTCAAAGCATTCGCCACCGATGCGCCGCCGGCCAAGCTCGCATTCTATTCGCCGCCGCTCGCGGGTCAACCCGCCGCGGCGTCGGGCTCGCTGCGGCCGCTGCTGTCGCTCGTGCGCATCGACGATGCGGGCTCGCGCGCCGTGCTCAACGACTGGCTCGGTACCGCGTTCGTCGCCGACGATCTCGCGCAGGCGCTGCAGATGCGCGCGCAGTTGCCCGAAGGCGCCGCATTCGTCGTGAAGGCGGGGCATGTCGTGACGCGCGTCGGCGTGCAGTTGTATGCGGCCGATTCCGAGCAGGCCGGTATGCTCGCGCGTCAGCAGGAAATCGAGAATCTGACGCGCCAGGTGCGCGCCCAGGCGCTGCTCGCCGACGAAGCGAAGGCAGCTGCGATTCGCGCGGAGGCGTCGCACACGCAGGCCTCGCAAACGTTGAACGACGCGCGCCAGCAGGCCGAGCGCGCAACCCAGCGCGTGCACGCGCTGCAGATGGACGTGCTGAAGCTCACGCAGGCGCACGAGCGCTACATGCAGCGCAGCACGCAGATCCGCGAGGAGCTCGAAGAGATCACCGCGCAGATCGACGAGCAGCGCGCGTTGCGCACCGAATCGGAAACGAACTTCGAACGTCACGACGGCGAGCTTGCGGAACTGCAGGCACGGTTCGAAGATCATCAGCTCGCGTTCGAATCGCTCGACGAGGAATTGACGAATGCGCGTGCCGAAGCGCGCGACCTCGACCGCGCGGCGACCGACGCGCGCTTTGCGGCACGCAATCTGGCCAGCCGCATCGAAGAGCTCAAGCGCAGCATTCAGGTCGCGCACGAGCAGAGCGAGCGCGTCGACGGTTCGCTCGAAGATGCGCGCGCCGAACTCGAAACGATCAACGAGCAGACCGCGCATACGGGCCTGCAGGACGCGCTCGCGATACGCGCGGTGAAGGAAGAGGCACTGCATGCGGCGCGTCTCGAGCTCGACGATCTGACGGCGAAGCTGCGCGAGGCCGACGAAACGCGTCTGACGGCCGAGCGCGCGCTGCAGCCGTTGCGCGACCGCATCACGGAACTGCAACTGAAGGAGCAGGCGGCGCGCCTGAACGCCGAGCAGTTCATCGAGCAACTGGCCGCGGCCGGCGTCGATGAAGCGCAGCTGCAGGCGAAGCTCACGCCGGATCTGAAGCCGTCGTACCTGCAGGGCGAAGTGACGCGCATCAACAATGCGATCACTGCACTCGGACCCGTGAACATGGCCGCGCTCGACGAACTGAAGGCCGCGACCGAGCGCAAGACGTTTCTCGACGCGCAATCGGCTGACCTGACCAACGCGATCGAGACGCTCGAAGACGCGATTCGCAAGATCGACCAGGAAACGCGCACGCTGCTGCAAGGCACCTTCGACGAGGTCAACCATCACTTCGGTGAGCTGTTCCCGCGCCTTTTCGGCGGCGGACAGGCCAAGCTCATCATGACCGGCGACGAAATTCTCGACGCCGGCGTGCAGGTCATGGCACAACCGCCGGGCAAGAAAAATTCGACGATTCACCTGTTGTCGGGCGGCGAAAAGGCGCTGACGGCCACGGCGCTCGTGTTCGCGATGTTCCAGCTGAACCCGGCGCCGTTCTGTCTGCTCGACGAGGTCGACGCGCCGCTCGACGACGCGAACACCGAACGGTTTGCGAACCTCGTGCGCGCGATGTCGGATAAAACGCAGTTCCTCTTTATTTCACACAACAAGATTGCGATGGAAATGGCGCAGCAGCTGATCGGCGTGACGATGCAGGAGCAGGGTGTGTCGCGTATCGTCGCGGTCGACATGGAAACTGCTGCCGGTTTTGCCCAGAATATCGTTTGAACCCGCGACGCGCGTGCCGGATAACCCGGCGACGAACCGGGGCCGCAAGTGTCGTTGCAAGCGTGGCCTCGAGGCGGGTTCAGACGAAGCCGGACGGTGAAAAGCGCGTCGCATAGAGAAGAATTGCTGATGGAGCGTGCATGGACGAGTTGACACTCGGGTTAATCGGCGCGGGCGCCGTGGTGGTGGGGGGCGTGGTCGTGTACAACGCGTGGCAGAGCGCGAAGGTGCGGCGACGGATGCCAAGACCGATGCCGAGCGACGCGGCCGATCCGCTTTCGCGTGACGACCACGAAGAGCAGAGCCCGTTCATTGCGCCGGCACGGCCGACCGTTCGCCGCGATGGCGCACCGGGCGAGCGCGCGGACGAGCCGCAGCGCGTCGAGCCGACCTTCGGCGCGACCGCGCCGCTCGACACGCCGGCCGATATTCAGGCCGAGATGACGTCGCCGAACGGCTTCCCCGAGAGTGACGGCGAGGCTGCCAGGCCGCGCGTGCAAGGTTTGGCGCAAGCGCCTGGGCAAGCGGCGCGGCAAGGCGGTCAGCCTGGTGCAGCGGCCGCTTCGGACGAGCCGGTCGAGCCGATCATGCCCGCGGCGACGACAATTTCCGCGGCGCCGCCCGCCGTCGTCGACCGGCGCATCGACTGCATCGTGCCGATTCGTCTCGGTGCGCCGGTGGCCGGCGACAAGGTGCTGCCGCTCGCGCAACGGCTGCGCCGCGCGGGCAGCAAGCCCGTGCATATCGAAGGCAAGCCGGAAGGCGGCGGCGCGTGGGAACTGCTGCAAAACGGCGTGCGTTATGACGAGTTGCGCGCGGCCGCGCAGCTTGCAAACCGCAATGGACCGTTGAACGAACTCGAGTTCTCCGAGTTCGTGAGCGGCGTGCAGCAGTTCGCCGATGCGCTCGACGGCGCGCCCGAATTCCCTGACATGATGGAAACCGTGTCGATGGCGCGCGAACTCGACGGTTTTGCCGCGCAGTGCGACGCGCAGCTGTCGATTAACGTGCTGTCCGACGGCGCACCGTGGTCGGCGAACTACGTGCAGGCGGTCGCCTCGCAGGACGGCCTGCTGCTGTCGCGCGACGGCACGCGGTTTGTGAAGCTCGACGCGAAGCAAAGCCCGGTTTTCATGCTGCAGTTCGGCGATACCAACTTCCTGCGCGACGACCTTACGTACAAGGGCGGCCAGATGATCACGCTGGTGCTCGACGTGCCGGTGGCCGACGAAGACATCCTGCCGTTCCGCCTGATGTGCGACTACGCGAAGTCGCTGTCCGAGCGCATCGGCGGGCGCGTCGTCGACGATCAGCGGCGGCCGTTGCCGGAGGCGGCTCTGCTGGCGATCGAAAAGCAGCTGATGACGCTGTACGCGAAGCTCGAGCAGGCCGGCATCCCCGCGGGGTCACCGGTGACGCGACGGTTGTTCAGCCAGTAAGCGCAGTACGTGGAGAACGGGCGCGGGTCGGTTTGCGGCTTCCGTGGCTGACCCTCGCCGGACGTATGAACGCCACTGGCGGCGCGACATGCTTTGTCATTCGATCTCCTTTGGCCATGCGCCGCCACTGATCCACGCCTTGATTGCCGCGGCCACGGCTTCGTCCTTTCCATAGAATCCATGATGCGATAGCGCCTTGCACGGACCGCTCTTCACGTCGCCGCCGTGCACGGCGATCAGCGCATAGCCGCCGCTTTCGGCAATACGCTTTGCGGCGGCGAACGAACAGAGAAAGCACGCGTCGTCGGCGTGATGCACGAACAGCTGCCGTGCAGCAATCGAACCGTAGTCGAAGCCGAGCAGCGGTGTGGCCTGACCCCGCGCGGGGCTTGAAAGCGTCGACGTATGGACGACTGCGTCCCATGTATCGCGCAAGTCGCGACCGACGTACGCCGACGAGATCGTTCCGCGGCTCGTGCCGATCAGGACGAGTTTTGCCGCTGGAAAGCGCGTGCGCAAGTCGGCGACGATGCGCGCGACGTCCTGCGCATGACGCGGCGACGCGCGGAACGCATCGGAATAGCCGCCGGGTTGATCGGACGGCGCGTCGACGAGTGCGGTGGCGAACCGATTGTCGACAAAGAGCGTGCGCGCGCGAACGAGGAAGTTGTTTTTCTCGCGCAAGTGCAGCGCGCCGTCGTCGCCGATGTGCATATCGAGCCGGCCTTCGCTGCCGGCAAACATCACGAGTACCCACCGCGGCGTGCTGCCGGTCTTCTGCGTGAGCAGATAATCGATCGACGCGCCAGACGTACTTGACGCACCTGACGTACTTTCCGGCAACGCGACCTGCACGATCTGTTCGCTTGCGCATGCGGCGTTCGCGAGCATCAGCAATAGCATGACCGTAGCCCACACGGCTACACGGTGAATCGCACGGCTTGCGATAGCCGCGGGCGAGCCCGCGGCTTCCCGACATCGGACAGCGTTCATCGATCTTCCTCGCGATGTGCCTTCGGACGGCTCGGCAAGCTGGAGTCAGCGAGCCGAAAGATCAAAGGCGCGATGCATGTTCAGGGTTGCCAAGGTCGCATTGGCGCGGTGCACTGTCAACGGTTCAGCATGAGCGTTAGCCGAACGGCCAGGGAAAATCGAAGCGCCGGCATGCCCGGCCTGCGTTGCCTGCATCCGCGCGTTTGTGTGCGCACGGAAATGGCCGTTCGGCCTATGTCACGCGCGACGCTTCCTGAGATAATCTGGCGTCTGAACCTTATCTGCGAAAACGCTGACAGCATGGCTCGAACCAGGCCCTCCAGTCCCGCCGCTTCCGCCGCTTCCGCCGCGTCGAACGCGCCGTCCGAGCGTGCGGTGTGGCTGCGCGAGCAGCTCGAACGCGCGAACTACGCGTACTACGTGCTCGACCAGCCGGAGTTGCCCGATGCGGAGTACGACAGGCTCTTCAAGGAACTCGAGCAGATCGAAAGCGAGCACCCGGATCTGATCGTGCCCGACTCCCCGACACAGCGTGTCGGCGGCGAAGTCGCAAGCGGCTTCGAGCCCGTCGTGCACGACATGCCGATGCTGTCGCTGAACAACGGCTTTGCCGATGAAGATATCGCCGCGTTCGACAAGCGCGTGTCCGACGCGCTCGGGCATACGCCGGTCGACTACGCGTGCGAACTCAAGTTCGATGGACTCGCGATTTCGCTGCGCTACGTAGACGGCGCATTCGTGCAAGCGGCCACGCGCGGCGATGGTGCGACCGGTGAGAACGTCACGGAAAACGTGCGTACGATCCGTTCGATTCCGCTCAAGCTCAAAGGCCGTCATGTGCCGAAAGTGCTCGACGTGCGCGGCGAAGTGCTGATGTTCAAGCGCGACTTCGAGCGCCTGAACGAACGCCAGCGCGAGGCGGGCCACCGCGAGTTCGCCAATCCGCGCAACGCGGCGGCCGGGAGTTTGCGGCAGCTCGATCCGAAAATGACGGCGCAGCGGCCGCTGTCGTTTTTCGCGTATGGCATCGGCGTGCTCGACGGCATGCCGATGCCCGACACGCATAGCGCGCTGCTCGACTGGTATCACGAGATGGGCCTGCCGGTGAATAGCCAGCGCGCGGTCGTGCAGGGTGCGGAAGGACTCCTCGGTTTTTTCCGCAAGATCGGCGAGAAGCGCGATGCGCTGCCGTACGACATCGACGGCGTGGTCTACAAGGTCGATCGCCGCGACGAGCAGGACAAGCTCGGTTTCGTCTCGCGCGCACCGCGTTTTGCGCTGGCGCACAAATTTCCCGCGCAGGAGGCGCTGACAAAACTCGTCGCGATCGACGTGCAGGTCGGCCGTACCGGCGCGATTACGCCGGTCGCGCGGCTCGAGCCCGTGTTCGTCGGCGGCGCCACGGTCACCAATGCAACGCTGCACAACGAGGACGAAGTGCGCCGCAAGGATATCCGCATCGGCGACACGGTGATCGTGCGGCGCGCGGGCGATGTGATTCCCGAAGTGGTCGGCGCGCTCGTCGACCGGCGGCCGGCCGACGCGAAGCAATTCCTGATGCCGACCTCATGCCCGGTCTGCGGCTCGGCCATCGAACGCCTGCCCGACGAGGCGATTGCGCGTTGCAGCGGAGGCCTCTTCTGCCCCGCGCAGCGCAAGCAGGCGCTGTGGCATTTCGCGCAGCGCCGTGCGCTCGATATCGATGGGCTCGGCGAAAAGATCATCGACCAGCTGGTCGAGCAGAACCTCGTGCGCACGCCGGCGGACCTCTTCAATCTCGGCTTCTCGACGCTTGCCGCGCTCGACCGTTTTGCCGACAAGTCGGCGCAGAATCTGCTCGATTCGCTCGAAAAGGCCAAGCACACGACGCTCGCGCGATTTATCTACGCGCTCGGTATCCGGCATGTCGGCGAATCGACCGCAAAAGACCTCGCGAAGCATTTCGGTTCGCTCGATCCGATCATGAATGCGAGCGTCGACGAACTGCTCGAGGTCAACGATGTCGGTCCGATCGTCGCCGAAGCGATTCACCAGTTCTTCGCTGAAGAGCACAACCTTACGGTTATCGATCAACTGCGCGCGCCCGGCAGGGTAACGTGGCCGGAAGGCCCGCCGGCACCGAAGGCGCCGCAAGGCGTGCTGGCCGGCAAGACAATCGTGCTGACGGGCACGCTGCCGAATCTCGCGCGCGAGGAAGCGAAGGAAATGCTGGAGGCGGCCGGCGCAAAAGTGGCCGGTTCGGTGTCGAAGAAAACGGACTATGTGGTGGCGGGCACGGAAGCGGGCAGCAAGCTCGCAAAAGCCGAGGAACTTGGCATTCCCGTACTCGACGAAGAGGGTATGCGCAAGCTACTGGAGAGGCAGACAACATGATTCGCGAAATTCTGAAAATGGGCGATCCACGCCTCTTGCGGATTGCCAATCCCGTCGACCATTTCGATACGCCCGAGCTGCACGAGCTTATCAAGGACATGTTCGAAACAATGCACGACGCGAACGGCGCGGGGCTGGCCGCGCCGCAGATCGGCGTCGATCTGCAAGTCGTGATCTTTGGTTTCGGGCATAACGAACGCTACCCCGATGCGCCGTCGGTGCCCGAAACGGTGCTGATCAATCCCACCGTCACGCCCGTGTCGCAGGACATGGAAGAAGGCTGGGAAGGGTGTCTGTCGGTGCCGGGGCTGCGCGGCGTCGTGAGCCGTTTCTCTATGATCCGTTACCACGGCTTCGACCAGTTCGGCAAAGCCATCGACCGTGTCGCGGAAGGCTTTCACGCGCGCGTCGTCCAGCACGAGTGCGACCACCTGATCGGCAAGCTGTACCCGATGCGGATTACGGATTTCTCCAAATTCGGCTTCACGGAAATCCTGTTTCCGGATCTCGATCCGCGCAGCGACGATTGAGCGACAGGCGTTACCTCGCGCGAGCGGTCGGCCCGCTCGCGCGTGCTCCCTGTCATTCAGAAAGTCTCGTCGACCGACAGATACCGCCACTGGCCCGGCGGCAGTGCGCCGAGCGCGATCTTGCCCATCCGCACGCGCTTTAACCCCACCACCTGCAGCCCGACCAGTTCGCACATCCGGCGAATCTGGCGCTTCTTGCCTTCGCGTAGTACGAAACGCAATTGTTCGCCGTTCTGCCAGCTGACCTGCGCGGTCTTGAGCGGGACGCCGTCGAGTTCGAGGCCGTGGCGCAGCTTCGCGAGGCTCTCGGGCGGAAAATGCTGTTCGACGTCAGTCTCGACATCGCCGTAAGTCACGCGCACGAGGTATTCCTTGTCGACCTCGGAGTGTCCACCGATCAGCTGTTTGGCGACGCGGCCGTCCTGCGTCAGCACGAGCAGGCCAGTCGAATCGATATCGAGGCGTCCAGCCGGCGCGAGCTGACGCAGATGCGCGACGGAAAAGCGGATGTCGGTGCGATCGCCTTCCCAGCGATTGGCCGGCGTGACGAGCGTGACGGCCGGCTGATAGCCGTCCTCCGCCTGGCCCGACACAAAGCCGACCGGCTTGTGCAGCAGGATCGTGACCTGACGCGACTGCGCGGCCTCGGCGGCGGGGTCGATCTCGATGTTCACGTCAGGCCGCACGCGCGTGCCGAGTGTGTCGATGCGTTCGCCGTCGACGGTCACCCAGCCTTTCTCGATCCATTCGTCGGCCTCGCGGCGCGAGCACAGACCGAGCTCGGACATCAGTTTCGACAGGCGCAGCATGCCGGGCGCGTCGGTGTGCTCGCGGCGCGGCTTGTGGTCCGCGACCTCGGCTGCTGGAGCGCGCGCGCTCGACGCATTTGCTTTTCGCGCGGTTTTTGCAGGAGCGCCGGCTTTGTTGCCGCGCGGCATATCGGTCTTGCCGCCGCGAGGCGTGCCGGGTGAAGCGGTCGCGCGCCGGGGTCGTTCGTCGCGTTCGATGCGTTCGATGCGGTCCTGCCGTTCCGCATAGCTCCCTTTCACGGGGCGCGCGAACGTGCGCTCGCCGCTGCCGCGGCCCGTCGCTCCAGTCGTTCCGGTAGCGCGCGGTTCCGCCCTGCCGCGCGTGGTCGACGGGCGTTCGGCATCGCGCGAGGCCCGATCGCGCGACGGTGCCGCGCGATCGGATGACGACCGGTAGGGTGCGTCCGCGCCGCGCGATGACGCCCCGCGATCGCCTGGCGCGCGTCTGGGCGCGTCGACTCCGCGCGTCGGCCTTCCCGCTTCGCCTGCTCCACGCGCATCGCTGTACGGCCGGCGTTGCGGCGCGTCGTCGGATGAGCGGCGCGGGCGATCATCGCGGTCGCGCATGGCGCGCGTCTCGCGTTTGTCGAAGGCGCGTCCGCCTTCGCTGCGCCGCGGCGCAGCCGTAGCCGACGATGAACCGCGGGCCGTGCGTTCGGCAAGAGGCCGTCGCGGCGCACCTTCGGCGTCGCCACGAGTGCGAGGGCGCGCGCCGTCTGCTGTTGAAGCACCCGAGCGCGGTGTGCGCTCCGAAAACGGCCGTCGCGGTGCACCTTCGGCGTCGCCACGAGTGCGAGGTCGCGCGCCGTCTGCTGTCGAAGCACCCGAACGCGGTGCGCGCTCCGAAAACGGCCGTCGCGGGGTGCGTTCCGAGTCGCCGCGAACACGCCCGGCGGTTCGATCGCCGGCATCACGGGCACCGGGCGCCGAGGCGCGCCGCGCCTCGCTCGCGGGCCGTTCCGTCGACCGCGCAGCGCCAAACGTGGCGTTCGACGACCGGTCGCCGACCCTTGGCTTGCTCGCGCGGGCGCCGCCCTCGGCCGCACCCGATTTCGCACCCGCCGCGCGCGCGCGATCGGACGTGCCCTTGCCGCCTGCCTTACCGTCCGTTTTGACCGGTGCCTGACGCACCACCGGCTTGCGTGCGTTTGCGCTGCCCGGCCGCACCGGCGCGCGCTCGGCCGAAGCGGGCCGCGGATGCTTCGCTGTTAACTTGGTTCGCATAAAAATGGAGGCTGCGCTTTACACTGCGATCGCGCGCAGCAATTCGGTTTCAACCTGGATTTGACGCCGGTTGTCGGAAAGGCCGTGTCCATCGAGCAGGAACACGTCCTCGACGCGTTCGCCGAGCGTATTGATCCGCGCCGCGTGGACGCCGACCCGATGCTCGGCCAGCACGCGCGCGATCGAATAAAGAAGGCCCGGCCGGTCGTTCGCGGACACGGACAGGATGTAGTACTGGCCGCGTTCGTCGGCCCGAAGGTCGACGCGCGGCGTGATCGGAAACGTGCGCGACAGCCGCGAGAGCCGCCCCTTCGACGGTTCCGGCAGCAGCGTGCCGGCTGCGCCGGAAAGGCGCAGCGTCAGTTCCTGCTCGACGAGGTTCGCGATGTCGCGGTAGTGCACGTCCTGCTCGGTGTGCGCCACGATAAAGTTGTCGAGCGCGTAGCCGTGCTGCGTCGTGCTCACGCGCGCATCGAGCACCGACAGGCCGTTGCGGTCGAAGTACGCGCAGATGCCGGCGAACAGGTCAGGGCGGTCCTTCACGTAGACGAGCACCTGCAGCGCCTCGCCGACCGGCGAGGGCCGCGCGCGCACGATCGGCGTCTCGGTTTCGACGTGGCGATAGAGCACGCGCGTCTGCCATGCGATATCGGCCGGATCGTGACGCAGGAAATAGCCGACGTCGAGTTTGTCCCAGAGCACTTTATGCGCGTATTCGGGCACGGTTTCGAGCCGCAGCAGCGCAAGCGCTTCGTCCTTGCGCGTCTGCATCTCGGCATGCGCATCGGGCCGCGCGCCGCCAAGCACCGACAGCGTCACGCGGTACAGGTCCTCGAGCAGCTTGCCCTTCCACGTGTTCCAGACCTTCGGGCTCGTGCCGCGGATATCGGCCACCGTCAGCAGGTACAGCGCAGTGAGGCGCCGCTCGTTGTCGACCAGTTTTGCAAATCTTCTGATCACTTCGGGGTCGCTCGTGTCCTGCTTCTGCGCGACCTGGCTCATCGTCAGATGCTGCTCGACGAGCCACACGACGAGCGCGGTGTCTTCGTCGTCCATGCCATGCTCGCGGCAGAAGCGCCGCGCATCGGCCATGCCGAGCTTCGAGTGGTCGCCGCCGCGGCCCTTCGCGATGTCGTGAAAGAGCGCCGCCACATACAGCACCCACGGCCGCTCGAAATTCGTGATCAGCTGGCTGCAGAACGGGTACTCGTGCGCGTGCTCGGCAATTGCGAAACGGCGCAGGTTGCGCAGCACCATCAGGATGTGCTGGTCGACCGTATAGACGTGATACAGATCGTGCTGCATCTGCCCGACGATGCGGCGGAAATTCAGCAGGTAGCGGCCGAGCACGCTCGTCTGGTTCATCAGGCGAAACGCATGCGTGATGCCGGCCGGCTGCTTCAGGATTGCCATGAAGAGGCGCCGGTTCTCGGGGTCGCGCCGCCAGCGCTGGTCCATCTTGTCTCGTGCGTTGTAGAGCGCGCGCAGCGTGCGCGCCGACAGCCCCTTCACGCCCGGTGTTTCTTCATACAGCAGGAACGCCTCGAGAATCGCGTTCGGATGGCGCTCGAAGACGTCGTCGGTGGCGATTTCGAGCATGCCCTGCTTTTCGACGAAGCGCTCCGAAATGACGCGCGTGATGCCGCTCGTGCTCGGGAACAACTGCGCTTCGACGTTCTGGATCAGGATGGTCGCAAGTTGCGTGACTGCCTTCGCGGCCCAGTAGTAGTGGCGCATCAGCTGTTCGCTGGCGCGGCGCGTCGAGGTTGCCTTGTAGCCGAAGCTCTCGGCAAGCGGCGTTTGCAGATCGAAAACGAGAATGTCCTGCCGGCGTCCGGCGAGTACGTGCAGCCGCGCACGCAGCGTCTTTAGAAACCCTTCGTTGCGGCGCAACTCGCGCGCCTCGCGCGAGGTGATGAGCCCGCGTGCCTCGAGTTCGCGCCAGCTGCTGCCGAAGCCCGCCGCGCGCGTGACCCACAAGATGAGCTGCAGGTCGCGCAGGCCGCCCGGGCTTTCCTTGACATTCGGTTCGAGCGCGTACGGCGTGTCCTGAAATTTCGCGTGGCGCTGCCGCATTTCGAGCACTTTTGCCTGGAAGAACGCACGTGGATCGAGCGCATCGTGGTAGCGCAGCGCAAAGTTCTCGAACAGCGCGGTGCTGCCGCAAATGCGCCGCGCTTCGAGCAGCGAGGTGCGCACGGTGACGTCGTTCGCGGCCTCTTCGAGACACTGCGAGATGCTGCGCACGCTGCTGCCGAGTTCGAGCCCGAGATCCCACGCGAGGCCGATGAACTTCTCGATGCACGCTTCGCTGCCCGGTACCGGCTCGTCGGGCAGCAGCACGAGGATGTCGATATCGGAGTGCGGCGCGAGTTCGCCGCGCCCGTAGCCGCCCACGGCGACAAGCGCAAACGACGAAGACAACTCGCACGCGGACCACGCGCTCCTGAGCGCGTCGTCGGTGATCTGCGCGAGCGCGTGCATCGGCGCGTCGACGCTGGCCGCCGTCTTGAAGCGCTCCAGCAACGGATTTTTGGCCATCTTGTAGTCCGCCCTCAGGGACGTGGCTTCGGACTGGGCGGCTGCAACGCTACTCATAGGCGGTGGGGTGCGGGAGACGGGGCGCAATCAGGCGGTGGCGGCGGCGACGATCTGCGGACGCGCGGGCGTGCCGGCGGAAACAGTCAGCACTTCGTAACCGGTCGGTGTGACGAGAATCGTATGTTCCCATTGCGCGGACAGGCTACGGTCTTTTGTCTTGACGGTCCACTGGTCGGGCATCGTGCGGATGTCGCGGCGGCCTGCATTGATCATCGGCTCGATCGTGAAGATCATGCCCGCTTCGAGTTCGATGCCGGTGCCGGGGCGACCGTAGTGCAGCACCTGCGGCTCGTCGTGAAACACGGTGCCGATGCCGTGCCCGCAGTATTCGCGCACGACGCTATAGCCTTGCGATTCCGCGTGCTTCTGGATGGCGTGGCCGATATCGCCGAGATGGGCGCCCGCGCGCACCTGCTCGATGCCGAGCCACATGCATTCGTAGGTGGTCTGCACGAGACGCTTCGCGAGAATCGACCCATCGCCGACGACGAACATGCGGCTCGTATCGCCGAAAAAGCCGTTCTTGATGACGGTGACGTCGATATTGAGCGTGTCGCCGTTCTTGAGTATCTTGTCGCCGGGGATGCCGTGACAGATCACGTCGTTCACCGATGTGCAAACCGATTTCGGATACGGCGGATAACCGGGCGGCTGGTAGTTGAGCGGCGCGGGGATCGTGCCTTGCACGTTCACCATGTATTCGTGGCACAAACGGTCGAGCTCGCCCGTCGTGACGCCGACCTTGACGAACGGCGTGATGTAGTCGAGCACCTCGCTTGCGAGTCGGCCGGCGACGCGCATCTGCTCGATGTCCTGTTCGTTTCTGAGCGTAATAGTCATTGAATGGGGCCTTGAAGAAAGCCAGGCAGCCTTGTTCCAGAGTGAACCTCGGGTTGACCTGAAATTTGACCTGGAACTTGACCCGGCGTTGGGCCTGCATTTCCGGGCCCGTCTTTCGAACCTGCAAGCGCGAACCTGCAAGCGGGACCGAAATGCGAATTTATCCGCGAATTATCGCACCATCTTCCCGCTGCCGCAGGCTTTTGCAAGGTGGGCGGGGGCGAGGAGGGCGCAGCTTCGCGAATGAGCCGGCCGGGTTGAGCCGTGCAACAGTCGCGTGCTATAATCTTCGGCTAAGTCGCTCGCCAAGGCAGTCCTCATGGCAGCCTCAAGGCAAACCCAAGGCAAACCCAAGGCAAACCCAAGGCAAACCCAAGGCAAACCCAAGGCAAACCCAAGGCAAACCCAAGGCAACCTAGGGCAACCTCAAGGGCAGTCTCGAGGCAACAAGGCAGGCGGCTAACTCGCAAGCCGGTGCACCCAGGGTGTCCGCGGCGTCCTTCTTCGAGGTATTGGAAGTAAGGTTCGCGCCACGGATACGGCAGCCGGCTTAAGACCCAACCCTCGCGGAGATTCAATCCATGGCAGTTACCATGCGTCAGATGCTGGAAGCCGGTGTCCACTTCGGTCACCAGACGCGCTTCTGGAACCCCAAGATGGCCCCGTTCATTTTCGGCCATCGCAACAAGATTCACATCATCAACCTCGAAAAGACGCTGCCGATGTACAACGACGCGCTGAAGTACGTGCGTCAACTGGCAGCGAACCGCGGCACGATCCTGTTCGTCGGCACGAAGCGCCAGTCGCGCGACACGATCGCGGAAGCGGCGCAGCGCGCGGGCATGCCGTTCGTGAACGCACGCTGGCTCGGCGGCATGCTGACCAACTTCAAGACGCTGAAGGTATCGATCAAGCGTCTGAAGGACATGGAAACGGCGGTCGAGGCGGGTGAGCTCGAAAAGATGAGCAAGAAGGAAGCGCTGTTGTTCGAACGCGAAATCGCGAAGCTGCAGAAGTCGATCGGCGGCGTGAAAGATATGGGCGGCATTCCGGACGCGATCTTCGTCGTGGACGTCGGCTACCACAAGATTGCCGTCACCGAAGCGAACAAGCTCGGCGTGCCCGTTATCGCGGTGGTCGATACGAACCACTCGCCGGAAGGCGTCGATTACGTGATCCCGGGCAACGACGACGCGAGCAAGGCCGTGACGCTGTACGCGCAAGGCGTGGCTGACGCGATCCTCGAAGGCCGCGCGAACGCGGTCAACGAAGTCGTGCAGGCGGCGCGCGGCGGTGACGACGGCGACGAGTTCGTCGAGGTCAACGGAGAAGCCTGAGGCGGCTCAGGCGACCTGGGTCCGGCAAAAAAGGGGGCTAGCTAGAGGCCCCCTTTTTTTAAGCCGGCGTCAGGTGAAGAGTGCGGCGCGCATCGGGCACGAGCGGCGCGCGTCGGGCGAAACGAATCGATGCCGTGGGCGGTGCGGCTCGCAGTGGGAAGCACGGCCGGCGGCAGGTACAGACTCAAGGAGCGAATGATGGCGGCAATTACCGCAAGCATGGTTGCAGAACTGCGCGCGAAGACCGATGCGCCGATGATGGAATGCAAGAAGGCGCTGACCGAAGCCGACGGCGACATGGCGCGTGCGGAAGAACTGCTGCGCGTGAAGCTCGGCAACAAGGCCAGCAAGGCTGCATCGCGCGTCACGGCTGAAGGCGTGATCGCATCGTTCATCGGCGGCAACGCGGGCGCGATCGTCGAGCTGAACTGCGAAACCGACTTCGTCTCGAAGAACGACGATTTCATCGCGTTCTCGAAGCAGGTCGCGGAACTGGTCGCAACGAAAAACCCGGCTGACGTCGCGGCGCTGTCGGCACTGACGTTGAACGGCGAAACGGTCGACGCGGTGCGTCTCGCGCTCGTCGGCAAGATCGGCGAAAACCTGTCGATTCGCCGCTTCGCGCGCTTCGAGACGTCGAACAAGCTGGTTTCGTATCTGCATGGCACGCGTATCGGCGTGCTCGTCGAGTACACGGGCGCCGACGAGCAGGTCGGCAAGGACGTCGCGATGCACATCGCGGCCATGAAGCCGGTGTCGCTGTCGGCAGACGAAGTGCCGGCCGATCTGATCGCGAAGGAACGCAGCATCGCCGAACAAAAGGCGGCCGAATCGGGCAAACCGGCTGAAATCGTCGCGAAGATGGTCGACGGCAGCGTGCAGAAGTACCTGAAGGAAGTGTCTCTGCTGAACCAGCCGTTCGTGAAGAACGACAAGCAGACGATCGAGCAGATGTTGAAGGCGGCGGGCACGAGCGTGCAGAAGTTCGCGCTGTTCGTGGTCGGCGAGGGCATCGAGAAGCGTCAGGACGACTTCGCGGCCGAAGTGGCGGCACAAGTGGCTGCTGCAAAGCAGCAATAAACGCTAAGGTAGCAGGCACGTAGCAGACAGTTTCATTTTTTATTTGCTTCACGCTTCACCGTAGTACCCGCGGCAGCGTAGTATGCCGCCGCGGGCCGGCAGCGCCGCCCGATACGGTTGGGCACCGCCTGGTCTCCGTCGCTTCGCGGGGTTCCGGCGCAAGGCCAATCGCGGCATCGGGGCTGGTGTGCGTTGCAATCCGCGCCGCGCGCCTTCCCGGTGTCCTGCGCGGATAGCCAATGAATTTGGCGGCGCTTGCCCGAACCGGCATTTCACCCCTACAGTTCCACGTTGTTGTCTACTGCGCGATCTGGATATCTCTATGCCCACTGCCTACAAACGCGTCCTCCTGAAACTCTCCGGTGAAGCTCTGATGGGCGACGATGCCTTCGGCATCAATCGCGCGACGATCGAAAGAATGGTGGCGGACGTGGCCGAGGTGGTGCGGCTCGGTACGCAGCTCGCCGTCGTGATCGGCGGCGGCAATATTTTCCGCGGCGTCGCGGGCGGCGCGGCCGGCATGGACCGCGCGACCGCCGACTACATGGGCATGCTCGCGACAATGATGAACGCGCTCGCGCTGCAGGATGCGATGCGCCATGCGGGCATCGAGGCGCGCGTCCAGTCGGCGCTGCGCATGGATCAGGTGGTCGAACCGTATATCCGTCCGCGCGCGATCCGTCAGCTCGAAGAGGGCAAGGTCGTGATCTTCGCGGCCGGCACCGGCAACCCGTTCTTCACGACCGACACGGCCGCCGCGTTGCGCGGCTCGGAAGTGGGCGCCGAAGTCGTGCTGAAGGCGACCAAGGTGGACGGCGTCTATTCGGCCGATCCGCGCAAGGACGCGTCGGCTACGCGCTATACGACAATCAGCTTCGATGAGGCAATTGGCCGCAATCTGCAGGTCATGGACGCGACCGCGTTCGCGCTGTGCCGCGATCAGAAGCTGCCGATCCGGGTGTTTTCGATCGTCAAACCCGGAGCGCTCAAGCGCATTATTCAGGGCGAAGACGAAGGCACCCTCGTGCACGTGTAAACTCCCTGTCACATCAGCTGGGCTCGAGCGCGAGAAGAGGCCGCGGCGATTCGCCTGCTGGCCGGCTCGCATCGTTTTGAAGGTTCGGAGGTTTAATCATGTCTGTGGCTGACATCAAGAAGGGCGCTGAACAGAAAATGCAGCGCTCGATCGACGCGTTCAGGAACGATCTGTCGAAGATCCGCACGGGCCGTGCGCACACGGGGCTGCTCGACCATATCCAGGTCGACTACTATGGCTCGCCCGTACCGATTTCGCAGGTCGCGAATCTGACGCTCGTCGATGCGCGCACGATCGGCGTTCAGCCGTGGGAAAAGAAGATGGTCACGGTGGTCGAAAAGGCCATCCGCGAATCGGACCTCGGCCTGAATCCGGCCGCGCAAGGCGACGTGATCCGCGTGCCGATGCCTGCGCTGACCGAGGAACGCCGCCGCGAACTGACGAAGGTCGTCAGGAGCGAAGGCGAAACCGCCAAGGTTGCAGTGCGCAATCTGCGCCGCGACGCGAACGAGCAACTGAAGAAGCTCGTAAAAGACAAAGAGATTTCCGAAGACGACGAGCGTCGCGCGAGTGACGACGTGCAGAAGCTGACGGACAAATTCGTCGCGGAAATCGACAAGCTCGTGCAGACGAAAGAAGCCGAGATCATGACGGTCTGATGCCGCGCGGCATCGGCACCTTCAAGTTCTTCACTTCTTTATTTGCAGAGTTACTTCCGACGGCCATGACCTATACCAGCTCAACCGTTCTCGTGCCTGATGTCTCGGCTGTGCCGCGCCACATCGCGATCATCATGGACGGCAACGGCCGTTGGGCGACGCAGCGCCGGCTGCCTCGCGTGGCCGGCCATTCGCGCGGTGTCGACGCGGTGCGCGCGACCGTCGAAGCGTGCGCGCGGTGCGGCGTCGAATACCTGACGCTGTTCGCATTCAGCTCCGAAAACTGGCGGCGCCCGGAAGACGAAGTCTCGTTCCTGATGCGCCTGTTCGTGACGGCGCTCGAACGCGAGATCGGCAAGCTGCATGCGAACGGCATCAAGCTGCGCGTGGTCGGCGATCTGTCGGCTTTCGACCGGCGCATCCAGGATCTGATCCGCCGCGCGGAGACTAAAACCGCACGCAATACACGCCTGACGCTGACGATCGCCGCGAACTACGGCGGCCGCTGGGACATCATGCAAGCTACCCGCAAGCTCGTCGCCGAGGCGGCGCTCACGGGCCGTCCGGTCGAAGTCAGCGAGGAAGCTTTCAGCGAGCACCTCGCGATGGCTTACGCGCCGGAGCCGGATCTCTTTATCCGCACGGGCGGCGAGCAGCGCGTCTCGAACTTCCTGTTGTGGCAGCTCGCCTACACCGAGTTTTACTTCACGGACACGTTCTGGCCGGATTTCGACGCCGACGCGCTGAATCGCGCAATCGCGTCGTATGCCGAGCGGGAGCGGCGTTTCGGCCGCACCAGCGCCCAGCTCGAGACGCAGACGTCGCAGTCGCAGAACGCCGATTCGCTTTCATGCTGAAGACCCGTGTCATCACGGCGATCGTTCTGCTGGCGGTGCTCGTGCCCGTTACGCTGTTTGCGCCGATCGGCGCATTCGGCGCGCTGATCGCGTTCGTGGTCGTGTTTGCCGCGTGGGAATGGGCGCGGCTTCTGAAGCTGGCGGGTGCGGGGCCGATCGTCTACGCGATCGTCGCGGCGCTTGCGCTCGTCGCGAGCACGAAGCTCGGCGTCGGGCTTGTCGCGCCGCGGCCGCTATTCGAGGCGGCGGCGATTTTCTGGGTGCTGGTCGGCCCGTTCGTGCTGATTCGTAAGCCTGTGCTTGCCGAAGGCGGTTGGCGCGCGTTCCTGCTCGTGGCGGGCATCGTCGCGTTTGCCGCGTGCTGGCACGCGCTTGTGGCCGCGCGCCTCGCCGGCGTCGCATTCGTGCTTTCCCTGCTGCTGGTGGTCTGGCTGGCCGATATCGGCGCATACTTCGCCGGTAAGGCTTTCGGAAAGCACAAGCTGGCACCGGCCATCAGCCCCGGCAAGACCTGGGAAGGGGCGATCGGCGGCTGGCTCGCAGTCATGATCGTGGCCGCGCTCGCGGTGCTGACCCACGCCTTCGAGCCGACCCTGTTTTACGCGCTGCTGGAACACCTCGGTTCCATTCGTGCGTTCATTGCGCTGACGCTGCTCGTCGCGTTCAGCGTGGTCGGCGATCTGTTCGAGTCGATGTTGAAACGCCAGGCAGGCGTCAAGGATTCGAGCGGCCTACTGCCGGGCCACGGCGGTGTGCTCGACCGCATCGACGCGTTGTTGCCCGTGCTGCCGCTCGCCATGCTGCTGCTCGGCTAGAGAAAAGAGACATGAAGAAACGATTGACCCTGCTCGGTTCCACCGGCTCGATTGGAGACAGTACGCTCGACGTGGTGACGCGTCATCCCGAGCGGTTTTCCGTCTATGCGCTCTGCGCGCACCGCAACGGCGACAAGCTCGTCGAACAATGCCTGCACTTCAGGCCCGAAGTGGCCGTGGTCGGCGACGCCGCCACCGCACAACAGGTCGCGGGCAAACTGCGCGCCGCGGGCTGCAATACCGAAGTGCTGCACGGACCGCAGGCGCTCGTCGACGTGTCGGCAAGCGAAGGCTGCGATACGGTCGTCGCGGCGATCGTCGGCGCGGCAGGGCTTGCACCGACCCTCGCAGCCGCGCGCGCCGGCAAGCGCATTCTGCTCGCGAACAAGGAAGCGCTCGTCATGTCGGGCGCCATCTTCATGGACGCAGTGCGCGACAACGGCGCGATCCTGCTGCCCGTCGACAGCGAACACAATGCGATTTTCCAGTGCCTGCCGCGCGAAGCGGCGTTGCACGGCGGCGTCTCGAAGATCATCCTGACCGCGTCCGGCGGACCGTTCCGCACGCGCGAACCGGCGAGCCTCGTCGACGTGACGCCGGAAGAAGCCTGCAAGCATCCGAACTGGGTCATGGGCCGCAAGATTTCGGTCGACTCCGCGACGATGATGAACAAAGGCCTCGAGGTCATCGAAGCGCATTGGCTGTTCGGCCTCGCAGGCGATCGTATCGACGTGCTGATCCATCCGCAAAGCGTGATTCATTCGCTCGTGTCGTACGCGGACGGATCGGTGCTCGCGCAACTGGGCAATCCCGATATGCGTACGCCGATCGCGCATGCGCTCGCGTTTCCGGAGCGTGTCGATTCCGGCGTCGCACAGCTCGACCTCGCGCAGGTCGCGATGCTGTCGTTCGAAAAACCCGACTACGCGCGCTTTCCATGTCTCGCGCTCGCGATGAAGGCGCTCGCCGCGGGCGGCGTGGCCAGCGCGGCGCTCAATGCGGCCAATGAAATCGCCGTCGATGCGTTCCTGACGCGCCGCATCGGTTTCACCGCCATCGCGCACGTTGCCGATGCCGTGTTGAACGCGCTGCCGAATCGCGATGCATCGAGCCTCGACGACGTGATCGAAGCCGATGCTGCGGCGCGGCGCGCGGCGGCGTCGATGATCGATACGTTGCCGTCGCTCGCGCGGCGCACGGAGCGCGCCACTCAGTGAGGCGTTTATGAATCTGCTGACCGAAGTACTCGCCTTTATCGTTGCGATCGGCGTGCTGGTGGTGGTACACGAGTACGGCCACTATAGCGTCGCGCGATTGTGCGGCGTGAAGGTGCTGCGTTTCTCGATCGGTTTCGGCAAACCGCTTGCGCAGTGGGTCAGCAGGAAAACCGGCACGCAATGGACGATCGCGATGCTGCCGCTCGGCGGCTACGTGAAGATGCTCGACGAGCGCGAAGAGGGCGCGCGCATTCCCGACGACGAACTGCGCTATGCGTTCAACCGGCAATCGGTCGGCAAGCGCTTTGCGATCGTCGCGGCGGGACCGATCGCCAACTTCCTGCTGGCGATCGTGCTGTTTGCCGCCGTGTTCGCGACCGGTGTGACCGAGCCGGCGGCAATCGTCGCCTCGCCTGCGATGAATACGGCTGCCGCGCGCGCCGGCTTCGAAGGCGGCGAAACGGTCACCGCGGTACGCGATGCGAGCGGCGGCGAAACGGAGCCTGTGCGTTCGTGGTCCGACTTGCGCTGGAAGCTGCTTGGGGCGGCATTCGATCATCGCAACGTCGTGCTGACGGCGAAGGACAGGAATGGCACGTTCGACTTTCCGCTGAGCCTCGAGGCCCTGTCGGACAAGGAAGTCGATGACAATTTCATGTCGCGCCTGGGCTTCGAGCCGGGCGGCGGCACGCTGTCGGTGGCCGGGGTGCAGCGCGACAGCGCGGCGCAACGCGCGGGCCTCGAAGCGGGCGATCGTCTGCGCGCGGTCGACGGCCATCCCGCCGATAACGCGACGACGTTCATCAACTACATCAAGTCGCACGCGGGTAAGCCGATCACGCTGCAAGTCGAGCGCGGCGCGCGTGCATCGCAGGACGCACAAGCGGACGCACGAACAGACGCAAGAGCGGACGCGCAAGCGGGCGCCATGCATACGATCACGCTGGTGCCCGCCGCGCAGCGCGACGATGCAACCGGCGAGAACGTCGGCCGTATCGGCGCCGAACTCGCTACGCAAGTGCCTTCGATCGACGTGCGTTACGGGCCGATCGAAAGTTTGCGGCTCGGCGCAAACCGCACATGGGAACTCGGTGTCTATTCGATCCGGATGTTCGGCCGCATGATTATCGGCGAAGCATCGCTGAAGAATCTGTCGGGTCCGGTGACGATTGCTGACTATGCAGGCAAGAGCGCAAGGCTCGGACCTTCAGCATTCCTTTCGTTCCTCGCGCTCGTCAGCATAAGCCTCGGCGTTCTCAACCTTTTACCAATTCCGGTATTGGACGGGGGGCATCTGTTATATTATTTGGTTGAGGCGGTTACGGGTAAGGCGGTATCCGATCGCTGGCAGCTGGTTCTTCAAAGAGCGGGACTCGCATGCATCGTCGCCCTGTCGGCGATTGCGCTTTTTAACGATCTTGCTCGTTTAATCCATTTTTAAAGGTGTCAGGCGGCGTTCGCAACGACCGTCGGACCTGATGCAGCTATAACACTGGGGAAGCACGTTGTTCAAACCTCATCGCTTTGTTCCTAAAACAGTTGTAGCCGCGGCATTCGCCGCGCATGGGCTGGTCGCCCACGCAACGACACCCTTTGTGGTGCAAGACATTCGGATCGAGGGTTTGCAACGGGTCGAACCGGGTACCGTGTTCTCGTACCTGCCGATCAAGCAGGGCGATACGTTCACTGACGATAAAGCTTCCGAAGCGATCCGCGCGCTCTACGCAACGGGTTTTTTCAACGATGTCAAGATTGCGACCGAAGGCAATGTCGTGATCGTCCAGGTGGTCGAGCGCCCGGCCATCGGCACGATCGATTTCTCCGGCATTCACGAATTCGAAAAAGACAACCTGACGAAAGCGCTGCGCGCAGTCGGTTTGTCGCAAGGCCGGTATTACGACAAGGCGCTCGTCGACAAGGCCGAACAGGAACTGAAGCGCCAGTATCTGACGCGCGGCTTCTATGCAGCGGAAGTCACCACCACGGTCACGCCGATCGACCGCAACCGCGTGGGCCTGCTGTTCTCGGTCGTCGAAGGTCCGAGCGCGAAAATCCGCCAGATCAACTTCATCGGCAACAAGGCTTTCAGCACGGGCACGCTGCGCGACGAAATGCAGCTGTCTACGCCGAACTGGTTTTCCTGGTACACGAAGAACGATCTGTACTCGAAGGAAAAGCTGACCGGCGACCTCGAAAACGTGCGCTCGTACTACCTTAATCGCGGCTATCTCGAGTTCAACATCGAGTCGACCCAGGTGTCGATCACGCCCGATAAAAAGGACATGTACCTGACAATTACGTTGCACGAGGGCGAGCCGTACACGATCTCGAGCATCAAACTCGCGGGTAATCTGCTCGATCGCGAGGCCGAGCTCAACAAGCTGATCAAGATCAAACCGGGTGAGCGCTTCTCGGCCGAAAAGCTGCAGGCCACCACCAAAGCGATCGTCGACAAGCTCGGCGAATACGGTTACGCGTTCGCCACCGTCAACGCACTGCCGCAAATCGATCAGGAGCATCACAAGGTCGATCTCACCTTGCAGGTCGACCCGAGCCGCCGCGTCTATGTGCGCCGGGTCAACGTGGTCGGCAATACGCGTACGCGCGACGAAGTGGTGCGCCGCGAAATGCGCCAGCTCGAAAGCTCGTGGTTCGATTCGAACCGCCTCGCGCTGTCGAAGGACCGCATCAACCGTCTCGGTTACTTCACCGACGTCGACGTGACGACGGTGCCCGTCGAAGGTACGCCCGACCAGGTCGACGTCGATGTGAAGGTGACCGAGAAACCGACGGGTGCGATCACGCTCGGTGCGGGCTTCTCGTCGACGGACAAGGTGGTGCTCTCGGCCGGCGTGTCGCAGGACAACGTGTTCGGTTCGGGCACGAGCCTGTCGGTGAACGTGAACACCGCGAAGACGTATCGCACGCTGACGGTCACGCAGGTCGACCCGTACTTCACGGTGGATGGCATCAAGCGTATTACCGATGTCTATTACCGCACGTATGAGCCGCTCTTCTATTCGACCGATTCGAGCTTCCGGATCGTGACGGTCGGCGGCGACCTCAAGTTCGGTATCCCGTTCTCCGAAGTCGATACGGTCTTCTTCGGCGTGGGCTTCGAACAGAACACGCTCGATATCGATGCGAACACGCCGCAGACGTACAAGAACTATGTGCAGGACTTCGGCCGCGTGTCGAACAACGTGCCGCTCACGATCGGCTGGTCACGCGACAATCGCGACAGCGCGCTCGTGCCGAGCCGCGGTTACTTCACGCAGGCGAATGCCGAATACGGCACGCCGGTCGGCGGCACGCAGTATTACAAGGCCGATCTGCAGGCGCAGTACTATTACTCGTTTGCGCGCGGTTTCGTGCTCGGCTTCAACGTGCAGGGCGGCTACGGTAACGGTATCGGCAATCCGTACCCGATCTTCAAGAACTACTACGCGGGCGGTATCGGTTCGGTGCGCGGCTATGAGCCGAGCTCGCTGGGTCCGCGCGACAAGACCACGAACGATCCGGTCGGCGGTAACAAGATGTTCGTCGGCAATATCGAGCTGACATTCCCGCTGCCGGGTACCGGCTATGACCGTACGCTGCGTGTGTTCACCTTCCTCGACGCCGGTAACGTCTGGGGTGATCCTGCCCAGGGCGGCGACACGACGGTCGGTTCGAACGGCCTGCGTTACGCTTACGGCTTTGGTCTTGCGTGGATTTCGCCGATCGGGCCGCTCAAGCTGAGCTTGGGCTTCCCGCTGCAGAAGCACACGGGCGACCAGTATCAGAAGTTCCAGTTCCAGATCGGGACGGCATTCTGACCGGACGAACGGCGACCCTTACAGTATCGAGAGGATGACTTTGCGAACCGGTATGATTTCGAAACGTGTGGCATGCGCGCTGGCGCTGGCGGCGGCTTTCGGGGCGGGCGTCGTGCCAGCCGCGCAAGCACAGGAAGCGCGCATTGCGGCCGTCAATTCGGACCGCATCCTGCGCGAGTCGACGGCGGCAAAGGCGGCCCAGGCGAAGCTCGAAGCCGAGTTCGCGAAGCGCGACAAGGATCTTCAGGATATGGCGCAACGTCTGAAGTCGATGTCCGATTCGCTCGACAAGAATGGTCCGACGATGTCGCCGGCCGACCGCGCGCAGAAGCAGCGTGACCTGTCGCAGCTCGACAGCGATTTTCAGCGCAAGCAGCGCGAATTCCGTGAAGATCTGAACCAGCGCCGCAATGAAGAACTCGCCGCGGTGCTGGACCGCGCGAACAAGGTGATCAAGCAGATCGCCGAACAGCAGCATTACGATCTGATCGTGCAGGAGGCGGTGTATGTGAGTCCGCGCATCGATATTACCGATCAGGTGTTGAAGGCGCTTGCCGCATCGAACAATTCGAACTAACGCAAAAAGCAGCACGCCGGTACCGAAGCCAATGTGCCCGGTACCTTGTCAAGCGCCAACCTGGGCGCTAACCGAAATCAGGAGCAGTACACGCATATGGCTTTTACGCTCGAGGAGATCGCCAGACGCTTCGGCGGCGACATTATCGGAGACCGCACGCATCGCGTCAGCAATCTGGCACCGCTGGATCAGGCTGGGCCGGAACACCTGGCGTTCCTCGCGAACCCCAAGTATCTGTCGCAGGTCGATACCACCGAGGCGGGGGCCGTGTTGATCAACGCGGACGACCTCGCGAAACTCGCATCGCCCGGCGGACGTAACTTCATCGTCACGCCGAATCCGTACGCTTACTTCGCCCGCGTTGCGCAGGCATTCATCGACCTCGCTTCTCCCAAGGCGGTACCGGGCGTGCATCGAAGCGCACACGTCGACGCATCGGCGCAGATTGCGGCAAGCGCAGTAATCGGCCCTAACGTGACCGTCGAAGCGGGTGCGGTCATTGGCGAAAACGTGCGCCTCGATGCGAACGTGTTCGTTGGCCGCGGCACGAGGATCGGCGCCGGTTCGCATCTGTATCCGAATGTCACCGTGTACCATGGCTGCACCCTGGGCGAGCGCGCGATCGTGCAGTCCGGCGCGGTGATCGGCTCGGACGGCTTCGGCTTCGCGCCGGACTTCGTTGGCGAGGGCGATGCGCGCACGGGCAGCTGGGTCAAGATTCCGCAGGTCGGCGGCGTGATGATCGGTCCCGATGTAGAGATCGGCGCGAACACGACGATCGACCGCGGTGCGATGGCCGACACCGTGATCGAGGAATGCGTGAAAATCGATAACCTCGTGCAAATCGCGCACAATTGCCGCATCGGTGCGTATACGGTGATCGCTGGCTGCGCGGGCATCGCGGGCAGCACGACGATCGGCAAGCACTGTATGATCGGCGGCGCCGTCGGCATCGCGGGCCATGTGACGCTCGGCGACTACGTGATCATCACCGCGAAGTCTGGCGTGTCGAAGTCGCTGTTGAAACCGGGTTTGTACACAAGTGCGTTTCCGGCCGTCGAGCATGCGGACTGGAACAAGAGTGCTGCGCTGCTGCGCAATCTCGACAAGATGCGCGACCGGATCAAGGCGCTTGAAGCCAGGGTCGAGGCAAAGGTTGAAGGCAAGGTTGCGGGCGACGCGAGCGGCAAGGCATAAGGTCTGGCAGCAAGCGCGAGCAACAGGCGCAAGCAGCATCGGCAGGCGCAAGCAACAAACGACAACTAGGGAGCAGAAACGCACAATCGAGAAGCGCCGGCCGGCACCGCCCGGAAAGCATGAAGCGGGCGGACCGGACCGAGGGCGCCGCCCGTAGCCGCCCGGGAGCTTCAGTGGCCCGTCGGCAGCACGTGACCCATTCAATGCACCGGCAACCGCTTCATCGTCGCGCCATCGGTCACAAAACTGCGGCGAAACTGCGACGAAACTGCGGTGAAACTGCGACACCACCGCGAAGAAAACTGCGCGTGAAACGAAATACCATGAGCACCGAAAAAATCAACCTCGACATTCACAAGATTCTGACGCTGCTGCCGCATCGCTACCCGATCCTGCTGGTCGACCGGGTGATCGAACTCGAACCGCACAAGGCGATCAAGGCGCTGAAGAATGTCACGATCAACGAGCCGTACTTCGTCGGACATTTCCCGAAGCGCCCGGTCATGCCAGGCGTACTGATTCTCGAAGCGCTCGCGCAGACGGCCGCGCTGCTGACGTTCGCGGAAGAGCCGCACGATCCCGACAACACGCTGTACCTGTTCGTCGGCATCGACAATGCACGCTTCAAGCGCGTCGTCGAACCCGGCGACCAGCTGATCCTGAACGTGACGTTCGAGCGTCATATGCGCGGCATCTGGAAGTTCAAGGCGCGCGCGGAAGTCGACGGCGCGGTCGCGGCGGAAGCGGACCTGATGTGCGCGGTGCGCACGTCGGACGAAGGCTGACGGCGGCAAGACTCAACGCGAACTGGAATACAAAGCGAGGGCGCATGAGCAGGATTCATCCCACTGCGATCATCGAGCCGGGCGCACAGCTCGACGACACGGTCGAAATCGGACCGTACGCCATCGTCGGCGCGAACGTCACGATCGGCGCGCGGACCACGGTTGGTTCGCATAGCGTGATCGAAGGTCACACGACGCTCGGCGAAGACAACACGATCGGCCACTACGCATCGATCGGCGGCCGGCCACAGGACATGAAATACAAGGGCGAGCCGACGAAACTCGTGATCGGCAGCCGCAACACGATCCGCGAGTTCACGACGATTCACACCGGCACCGTGCAGGACACGGGCGTGACGACGGTCGGCGACGACAACTGGATCATGGCCTACGTGCACGTCGGCCACGATTGCCAGATCGGCAACAACGTGATTCTGTCGAGCAACGCGCAGATGGCGGGGCATGTGCTGATCGACGATTACGCGATCGTCGGCGGCATGTCCGGCGTGCATCAGTTCGTGCGCATCGGCGCGCATTCGATGCTCGGCGGCGCATCGGCGCTCGTGCAGGACGTGCCGCCGTTCGTGATCGCGGCCGGCAACAAGGCCGAACCGCACGGCATCAACGTCGAGGGGCTGCGTCGGCGCGGTTTTTCGCCCGACGCGATTTCGGCGCTGCGATCGGCGTACCGGCTGCTGTACAAGAACGGCCTGTCGCTCGAAGAAGCGAAGCTGCAGTTGCGCGAGCTCGCGTCCGCGGGCGGCGACGGCGACGAAGCGGTGCGCGCGTTTGTCGACTTCGTCGAATCGTCGCAGCGCGGCATCATCCGCTAACGCGCGATGCCGCTGCACTCCAGTCAGCCGCGGCTAGCGATGGTCGCCGGCGAACCGTCCGGCGACATTCTCGGCGCGGCCCTGCTCGATGGCCTTGCGGCACGGCTACCCGCCGCGCGCAGTTACGGCATTGGCGGTCCGCGCATGATCGCGCATGGCTTCGATGCGCATTTTCCGATGGAAAAGCTGACGGTGCGCGGCTATGTCGAAGCGCTGCGGCATATTCCCGAGATTCTCGGCATTCGCAACGAACTCAAGCGGCAGCTGCTCGCTGACCCGCCCGACGCCTTCGTCGGCATCGATGCGCCCGATTTCAACTTCGGCCTCGAACACGCGCTGCGCGATGCCGGTATTCCAACCGTGCATCTCGTGTGCCCGTCGATCTGGGCGTGGCGCGGCGGGCGCATCAAGAAGATCGCGAAAGCGGTCGACCATATGCTGTGCGTGTTTCCGTTCGAGAAACCGCTGCTCGAAAAGGCCGGCGTCGCCGCGACGTATGTCGGCCATCCGCTTGCTGACCAGATTCCGCTCGAACCCGACGTGCCCGGCGCGCGCGCCACGCTCGGTTTGCCTGCCGGCGGTCCCGTCATCGCGGTGCTGCCCGGTAGCCGCCGCTCGGAAATCGAACTGATCGGCCCGACGTTCTTCGATGCGATGGCGCTGATGCAGGAACGCGAGCCCGGCGTGCGCTTCGTGATGCCGGCCGCGACACCGGCGCTGCGCGAGCAGCTCAAGCCGCTGGTCGACGCGCACCCCGGACTTGCACTGACGGTGACCGACGGCAACGCGCAACTCGCCATGACCGCAGCCGATGCATTGCTCGTGAAGAGCGGCACGGTGACGCTCGAAGCGGCGCTGCTGAAGAAGCCGATGGTGATTTCATACAAGGTGCCGTGGCTCACGGGGCAGATCATGCGCCGCCAGGGCTACCTGCCGTATGTCGGCCTGCCGAACATTCTGGCCGGGCGCTTCGTCGTGCCGGAAATCCTGCAGCATTTCGCGACGCCGCAAGCGCTCGCCGATGCGACGTTGACGCAGTTGCGCGACGACGCAAACCGGCGCACGCTGACGGAAATTTTCACGGAAATGCATCACGCGCTGAGGCAGAACACGGCACAGCGCGCCGCGGAAGCGGTCGCGCAGGTGGTCGAGTCGCGTAACAAGGGGCGGGCATGAACGAGAAAGCGCCGTCGAGACGCACGAAGACCGTCGCGGCCGAACAGGCAATGAGTGCGGCAAAAAACGCGGCAAAGAACATGGCAAACAGCGCGTCGAAAAAGGTCCGGACGGCGGTCGCCGGAACGGTGACCGTCGTGCAGCCGGGACTCGACTTCGAATCGCCGCTCGATATCGTCTGCGGTGTCGACGAAGCGGGGCGCGGGCCGTTGGCCGGGCCCGTGGTGGCTGCCGCCGTGATTCTCGATCCGAAGCGGCGCATTCGCGGCCTCGACGACTCGAAAGTGCTGAGCGCGAAGAAGCGCGAGGCGCTCTACGACAAGATCGTCGAGCGCTCGCTCGCATGGTGCGTCGCCTCCGCATCGGTCGAAGAGATCGATACGCTGAACATCCTGCACGCGACCATGCTCGCCATGAAACGCGCGGTCGAAGGGCTGTCGATCGTGCCGACGCTCGCGAAGATCGACGGCAACCGCTGCCCGACCTTGAGCGTGCGCAGCGAGGCGATCGTCAGCGGCGATGCGCTGGTACCGTGCATCTCGGCGGCCTCGATTCTCGCGAAAGTGACGCGCGATCGCATGTTGCTCGACCTGCATCAGACCTTTCCCATGTACGGATTCGATGCGCATGCCGGCTACGGTACGCCGCAGCATCTGCTCGCGCTACGCGAGCATGGGCCTTGCGCGCATCACCGGCGCTCGTTCGCACCGGTGCGCGAAGCGCATCTGCGGCTTGGGGTCGCGCCCGGCGATCTGCCATCCGAAATGCTGGTTGTCGACGCGGCGTTCGAAGACGCGTCGCTCGATCTCGATCGCCCGCCGTTTTGAACCGGGCGCCGCGCCCGACTTCCAGACCTGACATTCCCGACGAAGCCCGGACGTGAAGCCGCAGACGTGAAGCCCCAGACGTGAAGCCCCAGACGTGAAGCCAATTACCTCGCGCGACAATCCGCTCTACAAGCGCCTGAAGGCGCTCGCCGGCTCGACGCATCAGCAGCGTCGCAGCGCGCATGCGCTGCTCGAAGGGTTTCATCTTGCGAGCGCGTATCTCGATACCGTGGGCCAGCCCGAAACCTGCGTCGTGACCGAAGGCGCATTGCATCACGACGAAGCCCAGGCAATCGTCGCGCGCATCGAATCGTCGCGCATCGTGACGTTGCCCGATACGTTGTTCGGTCAGCTATCGAATGTCGTCAATGGCGTCGGCCTGCTGCTGCTCGTCGAGCGGCCCGCCATGCCGCTGCCCGAACGCGTGACGCAGAGCTGCGTCGTGCTCGACGGCGTGCAGGACGCGGGCAATGTCGGGTCGATTCTGCGCAGTGCGGCCGCAGCCGGTATCGGCGATGTGTTCTGTATGCAGGGCACCGCGTATGCGTGGGCATCGAAGGTGCTGCGCTCGGCGATGGGCGCGCATTTTCTGTTGCGCATCCACGAGGATATCGAGCCGCATGCATTGATCGAGCGGCTCGCGATGCCGGTCGCGATCACCGACTCGCATGGCGCACAGGCGCTTTACGATTGCGACCTGTCCGGGCAGCTTGCGTGGGTGTTCGGCAATGAAGGCGCGGGAGTGTCGGCGGCATGGCGCGCCGCCGTGACGCATCGGGTTACGATCCCGCAGCCGGGCGGCATGGAATCGCTGAACGTGGCGGCCGCCGCCGCCGTGTGCCTGTTCGAGCAGTGCCGGCAGCAGCGCGGGCGTCGATGAGGCAGGACGATCAGCGCCCGTTCAGTACGCAGGCCGGTCGAGCCGGATTTCCTGAAGAATCGTCGTCGCGATTTCCTCGATCGACTTGTGCGTCGACGACAGCCACTTGATTCCCTCACGCCGCATCATCGCTTCCGCTTCGTTGATCTCGTAGCGGCAACTTTCCAGCGACGCATACTTGCTGCCGGGACGCCGTTCGTTGCGAATTTCGGCGAGACGCTGCGGATCGATCGACAGTCCGAACATTTTTTCGCGATGCGCGAGCAGCGGCGTGGGCAGCTTGGCGCGTTCGAAGTCCTCGGGAATCAGCGGATAGTTCGCCGCTTTCACGCCGTACTGCATGGCGAGATACAGGCTGGTCGGCGTCTTGCCGCTGCGCGATACGCCGACGAGAATCACATCGGCTTCGGCAAGATTGCGGTTCGACTGGCCGTCGTCGTGCGCGAGGGAGAAGTTGATCGCCTCGATGCGATTCTTATATTCCTCGGTGTCGGCGTTCTGGTGCCCGCGGCCCATCGCGTGGCTCGACTTCAGCTCGAGTTCCTGTTCGAGCGGCTCGACGAAGGTCTGGAACATGTCGAGCACGAGCGCATCCGAGTCCTTGACGATCTGGTTCGACGCGCTGTTCACGAGCGTCGTGAAGACGATCGGCCGGCGGCCTTCCTGGCGGCCCGCTTCGTTGATCTTCTCGAGTGTCGCGTAGGCTTTTTCAGTCGAGTCGACGAACGGCACGCGAACGAGCCGGAATTTCTGGTCGAACTGGGAGAGGATCGAATGCGCGAAAGTTTCGGCAGTGATCCCGGTACCGTCGGAAACGATGAATACGGTGGGCGGCATCGGTCTGAGGGGAACGTGAGCGGCGCGAACCGCTCGAACAAAGGGTGCGGCACGAAATGTGCATCAATGCGGAGCACCGATGCGGTACGTCAATGGCGGCACGTCAATGGCGGTACGTCAATGCGGGTCCGCCTGGACGTCCGCGCCGCCGCAAGGCGCAGCGCGGTACAGCAATGCCCGCCGGCCGGGCTTCTGCGCGATTTTACCCGCATCGAGCAGGCGGCTTTGCGGCGTGCTTCGCGCCATTGTTGGCCGACCGGCACATTTCGGGGAATCGGCACGGTAGAATAGCGGCAACCTGTTGGATAAGCAATTGCAAGCAAACCGAAGGCCAGTGGCGCTCAGATGTCAGTTTGGGCGTCAGCTCGTGAATTCGCCGGGCGGTTATTAAAGGTTTGCCGCACAGGCGATTGTTTCTCCAACAGGTTGCGCAAGACGCGCGAACGCTTCCAATGAGCGCCGCGCGTGCAAGCCCACTTGCGCAATCGTGTATTTCTTCCACTCTTAGGGGCTTGTATGACTAACGCAGTTAACGTCGCAAAGGACAAGGCGTATGTAGTTCCGTTCGAACAGTTGCGAATGACCGACGTGGACATTGTCGGCGGCAAGAATGCATCGCTGGGCGAGATGATCAGCCAGCTCGCCGAAGCGGGCGTTCAGGTGCCGACCGGCTTTGCCACCACTGCGCTCGCCTTTCGCGACTTTCTGCAGCACAACAATCTGACCGAACGCATCGCCCAACGTCTCGAAACGCTCGACGTCGACGACGTGAAGGCACTCGCCGCCGCGGGCAAGGAAATTCGCCAGTGGATCGTCGATGCACCGTTGCAGGCGCGCCTCGAACAGGAAATCCGCGCTGCGTTCGACACGCTGTCGAAAAGCACGCCCGATCTCTCGTTCGCCGTGCGTTCGTCGGCCACGGCCGAAGACCTGCCCGACGCATCGTTCGCCGGTCAGCAGGAAAGCTATCTGAACGTGGCCGGCATCGAAGACGTGCTCGATCGCATGAAGCACGTGTTCGCGTCGCTGTACAACGATCGCGCCATTTCGTATCGCGTCCACAAGGGCTTCACGCATGCTGAAGTCGCGTTGTCGGCGGGCGTGCAGCGCATGGTGCGCTCGGACGTCGGCGCGGCCGGCGTGATGTTTACGCTCGATACCGAATCGGGTTTCAAGGATGCCGTGTTCATCACGTCGAGCTACGGCCTCGGCGAAACGGTGGTACAGGGCGCGGTGAACCCGGACGAGTTCTACGTGTTCAAGACCACGCTCGAGCAGGGCAAGTACCCGATCATCCGCCGTTCGATCGGCTCGAAGCTCATCAAGATGGAATTCACGAAAGCCGGCGAAGAAGGCCGCGTGAAGACCGTCGACGTGACGCCCGAGCAGCGCAACCGTTATTCGATCACCGACGAAGACGTGATCCAGCTCGCGAAGTACGCGGTGATCATCGAGAAGCACTACCAGCGCCCGATGGACATCGAGTGGGGCAAGGACGGCCGCGACGGCAAGATCTTCATCCTGCAGGCGCGGCCCGAGACGGTGAAGAGCCAGGGTAACGGCAAGTCCGAACAGCGTTTCAAGCTCAAGGGCCAGTCGCAGGTGCTCGCCACGGGGCGCGCGATCGGCCAGAAGGTCGGCGCGGGTCCGGTGCGCGTGATTCACGATCCGTCGGAGATGGAACGTGTGCAGCCGGGCGACGTGCTCGTCGCCGACATGACCGACCCGAACTGGGAGCCGGTCATGAAGCGCGCATCCGCGATCGTCACGAACCGCGGCGGCCGCACGTGTCACGCGGCGATTATCGCGCGCGAGCTCGGCGTGCCGGCGGTGGTCGGCTGCGGCGACGCGACCGACGTGCTGAAGGACGGCGCGCTCGTCACCGTGTCGTGCGCGGAAGGCGATGAAGGACGCATCTACGACGGTCTGCTCGAAACGGAAGTGACCGAAGTGCAGCGCGGCGAGCTGCCGCCGATCCCGACGAAGATCATGATGAACGTCGGCAATCCGCAGCTCGCATTCGACTTCTCGCAGTTGCCGAACGCGGGTGTCGGCCTCGCGCGGCTCGAGTTCATCATCAACAACAACATCGGCGTGCATCCGAAGGCGATTCTCGAGTACCCGAACGTCGATCAGGATCTGAAGAAGGCGGTCGAGAGCGTCGCACGCGGCCATGCATCGCCGCGCGCGTTCTACGTCGACAAGCTGACCGAAGGCATTGCGACGATCGCGGCGGCGTTCTATCCGAAGCCCGTCATCGTGCGTCTGTCGGACTTCAAGTCGAACGAGTACAAGAAGCTGATCGGCGGTTCGCGTTACGAGCCGGATGAAGAAAATCCGATGCTCGGTTTCCGCGGCGCATCGCGCTATATCGCCGAAGACTTCGCGCTGGCGTTCGAGATGGAATGCGCGGCATTGAAGCGCGTGCGCGAAGAGATGGGCCTCGATAACGTCGAGATCATGGTGCCGTTCGTGCGCACGCTGAAGCAGGCGGAACGCGTGGTCGGGCTGCTCGAGAAGTTCGGCCTCAAGCGCGGCCAGAACGGCCTCAAGCTCATCATGATGTGCGAGGTGCCGTCGAACGCGATTCTTGCCGAAGAATTCCTGCAGTACTTCGACGGCTTCTCGATCGGTTCGAACGACCTGACGCAGCTGACGCTCGGCCTCGATCGCGATTCGGGCATGGAACTGCTCGCGGCCGATTTCGACGAACGCGATCCGGCAGTCAAGTTCATGCTGAAGCGCGCGATTGACACGTGCTTGCGGCTGGACAAGTACGTCGGCATTTGCGGCCAGGGCCCGTCCGATCATCCGGACTTCGCGCAGTGGCTGACCGAAATCGGCATTGCGTCGATGTCGCTGAATCCGGACACGATCATCGAGACGTGGCAGGCGTTGGCGAAGCTGCAGACGAAGTAAGTAGCACGCATTGTCCCGGCGGCACTTGCGCGCAAATACAAGCACAAGTACGAGCGCGAGTGCCGCAAGAATGCCGGGCAGGCGTCGATTGCAGACACAAATCCGTCCAGATTCGCGACTGAGTTCGTGCTATAAAACACCCCGGATGGTTCCGGGGTGTTTTGCTTTGGGGAGGCCGAAGTGGCGCTAACAGGCTGGTTCTGGTGGGTCGGCGCGGGCGTGCTGATCGTGCTCGAGCTCACGAGCGGCACGTTCTATCTGCTGATGATCGCGCTCGGCTTCGTTGCCGCGGCGCTTGCGCGCCTTGCGGGTGCGCCGTTACCGGCGCAGCTCGCGGTGGCGGCGCTCGTCGCGCTCGTCGCGGTGGCGCTGTTGCGGCGCTCGCGCTTGGGCCGCAACCTGCGCGCCGATGCCGCACAGAATCCCGACGTCAATCTCGATATCGGCGCGACGTTGACGGTGCCCGAGTGGCACGATCGCCGCGCGCGGACGCAATATCGCGGCGCAGCCTGGGATGTCGAGCTCGCGCCCGGCGAGCCCGAAGATGCGCGCGTCTACCGCATCACCGCGTTGCGCGGCAGTTGTCTGGTTGTCGTCGCGAGTCCCGAGCGGTAACGGGGATAGCGGAGCGGCAAGCAGGCGAATCAACGGCATAACGAAGCAAACCAGAAAAGAGGTGCAGCAATGGAATCGACGATCTTCGCGGTCGTGCTTCTGATTATCGTGATCGTGCTGATCGGCCGGACGATCAAGATCGTGCCGCAGCAGCACGCATGGATTGTCGAGCGGCTTGGCCGCTACCATGCGACGCTGACACCGGGGGCGACGCTCGTGCTGCCGTTTATCGACCGCATCGCCTACAAGCATGTGCTGAAGGAGATTCCGCTCGACGTGCCAAGTCAGGTCTGCATCACGCGCGATAACACGCAGCTGCAGGTGGACGGCGTGCTGTACTTCCAGGTGACGGACCCGATGAAGGCGTCGTACGGCTCGAGCAACTTCGTATTCGCGATTACGCAGCTGTCGCAGACCACGCTGCGTTCGGTCATCGGCAAGCTCGAACTCGACAAGACGTTCGAGGAGCGCGACTTCATCAATCACAGTATCGTGTCCGCGCTCGACGAGGCTGCGTCCAACTGGGGCGTGAAGGTGCTGCGCTACGAAATCAAGGACCTGACGCCGCCGAAGGAAATCCTGCACGCGATGCAGCAGCAGATCACCGCGGAGCGCGAAAAGCGCGCGCTGATCGCGGCATCCGAGGGCCGTAAGCAGGAGCAGATCAATATCGCGTCAGGAGGCCGTGAGGCGGCGATCCAGAAGTCGGAAGGCGAGCGGCAGGCGGCGATCAATCAGGCGCAAGGCCAGGCGGCGGCGATTCTCGCGGTCGCGGAGGCGAATGCGCAGGCCATTCAGAAGATTGCCGCGGCGATCCAGTCGACGGGTGGCATGGAAGCCGTGAACCTGAAGGTAGCCGAGCAGTACGTGAATGCGTTCGCGAATCTCGCGAAGCAGGGCAATACGCTGATCGTGCCGGGCAACCTGTCGGAGATGAGTTCGATGATCGCGTCGGCGCTGACGATCGTCAAACAGCAGAAGGGCGCTAACGCCTGAGTTTTTCATTTTTGATGCTCGCGCGGCTGGCGCGGCTGGCGGGTTTGGCGCCGCCGCCGGTGCGGACGTGCAGAAGCGCCGTGCAGCGCCTCGTTGGCGCCGCGGCGCGTGTCACGTCGGCGTGCGCATCAGCCGTGCTTTTTCACGTTCCCAATCGCGTTTCTTCTCGGTCTCGCGCTTGTCGTGCAGTTTCTTGCCCTTCGCGAGGCCGATTTCGCATTTGACGCGGCCGCCCTTGTAGTGAAAGTTCAGCGGCACGAGCGTGTAGCCGCGCTGCTCGATCTTGCCGATCAGTTTGCTGATTTCTGCTGAGTGCAGCAGAAGCTTGCGCGTGCGCACCGGGTCGGGCGTGATGTGCGTCGAGGCTTCGGGCAACGGGCTGATGTGCGTGCCGATCAGAAACAGCTCCGCATTCTTGATCACGACGTAGCCTTCCTTGATCTGCCCGCGGCCCGCGCGCAGCGCCTTGACTTCCCATCCTTCGAGCACGAGTCCGGCTTCGTAGCGTTCTTCGATGAAGTAATCGAAGAAGGCCTTCCTGTTTTCGATGATGCTCATGAATGGAAATTGCCCAACTCGTTTAAAATCACGATTTTAGCAAAGCGAAGCCTGAAAGCCGCCGTGTCCGGCGTGCTTTTTGAGCGATTTTTAGCTGTTTGTCGCGTCAAGGCGTCGGGTTGGGGGCGTGTTTGTGGTCGCGTTTGGGGTCGCGTTTGTGGCCCCGTTTGTATCCGGCTTGTGTTCCGTTTGAATCGCGCCGGGCGTACTTGCGTCACTCGCGTGCGTTTGCGCTATCAGGTCGCGTACTCTCTTATTACCGTTTTACTCTCGCTGCGTGCCGTTTACTTTATGGCAGATGTCCAGAAAACCGTGTTGATACGCCACTCGGCGGAACAGATGTTCGACCTCGTCACCGACGTCGAGGACTACCCCAATTTCCTGCCGTGGTGCGGTGGCGTCGAGATTCGTCAGCAGGACGAGAACGGCATGGAAGCGCGCATCGACATCAACTTCAAGGGCATCAAGCAGCACTTCGCCACACACAACACTCAACAGCGACCCTCGCGCATCGATATGCAGTTCGCCGACGGGCCGTTTCGCAAGTTCACCGGTTTCTGGCGCTTCACGCCGCTGCGCTCGGACGCGTGCAAGATCGAATTCGCGCTGCACTACGAGTTCTCGAACATCATCCTCGAGAAGCTGATTGGGCCAGTGTTCAGCCATATCGCGAACACCTTCGTCGAATCGTTCGTGAAGCGCGCAGACCAGCGCTACGGCAAGTAATGAGGCACGCAATGAGTATGGGCGGCCGATCATGAATGCTTTGCTGTCGATCGAGGTTTGCTACGCGCTGCCTGACCAGCAGACGCTGATCCCGCTGCAGTTGCCCCAAGGCGCGACGCTCGAACAGGCGATCGGCGCGAGCGGCATCCTCGCGCGCCATCCGGAGATCGATTTGACGAAGCAGAAGGTCGGCGTGTTCGGCAAGCTGAAGCCGCTCGATGCGGTGCTCGCCGACCATGATCGCGTCGAGATCTACCGTCCGCTTATCGTCGACCCGAAGCTTGCACGGCAGCGGCGCGTCGAGAAGACGCGCCGGGATGGGTCGATCGAGGGGCGGAAGTGGCTGCCGAAGGATTCGCGCTAAGGGAGGCGTTTCTTTCGCAGGCGTTTCTTTCGCCGACGTTTCTTTCGAGCGTTGCCGGCCGACGCGCTCGCCGCACTGATCGCTGGTTGCACCGATCGCACTGATTGCGCTTGTCGCGCCTGGCGTTGCTTGCCGTGTGTTTCCTGCGGCTGTTTCCTGCGGTTACGGCGCCGTGCGTGCCGGTCGTCCGGCAATCAATGTACGGCGGCCTGCGCCTTTTCCTCGAGTGACGTGCGCTTCGCGCTGTCGTCCGCATGCTGGCGCACCGACCAGCTGACCCCTGCGAGCAACAACGCAATCGCGGCTGCCTCGAAAAGGCGCGGCAGACGGTGGTCGTAGATAAACGCGTAAAGCAGCGCGAACAGCGTTTCGAACACGATCATCTGCCCTGACAGCGTGAGCGGCAGGCGCTTGGACGCGGCGTTCCACAGACCGTTGCCGAGCCACGACGCGCCGATCGCGAGCCCGAGGTTCAGCATCCAGAACAGATGCCAGCGCGAATCGGCGAGGGGGCCATGCGGCGCGGTCGCGAAGCCGGACGGCAACGCGGCCACGACCACCCACAGCGCCGCGCCGAGCAGACCCGTGACGATGCCCCACAGCACCGACCATTCGCTGCCGCTGAAATGGTCGTTGCGCTGCAGATAGCGGGCGTTTTCGACCGCGAACCACGTCCACGAAACGAGTGCGCCTGCGGCGCATGCGAGACCCGCGAGCTTCGTCGCGATCGGGCTGCCGGCTATCGGCGCCACGCCGGCGCCTGCAAGCGCGTCCGCGCCCGAACCCGCAGCGGCCGAAAACACGTCGATATTGATGCACGCGATGCCGGCCAGCACCATCGCGAGCGGCCAGACGAGCCGCGCGAGCGGCACCGCGCCATGATCGCGCCGGCCCAGCAGCGTGACGGTGACCGGCAGCACGCCGACGATCAGCGAAGCGGGCGCGATGCCGACCATATGCACGGCGCCGGTCAGCAGCAGGTAGTAGAGCAGGTTGCCGGCCAGCGCCAGCCTGACGAGCGCGGCAATATCCGCAGCGGTGAGGCGCGCCAGCAGCGAGCGCGCGGACGGCAGCGCGGCGACGATCGACACCGCGCCATACATCATGTACCGGCCCGAACTGAGCAGCAGCGGCGAAAAATCGGCGAGCAGCCGCGGCACGAGGAAAACCGTGCCCCATAACGCTCCGGCCATCATTCCGTACATCACGCCGCGCCGCATTGCCTGCCCCGATCCGAAAGACTGAAAGTGCGCGCAGCATAGCGCGCGCCATTCGGCGGCGTCTTGTTCGATTCTGCAACCGCGCGCTTGCTCGAGCGCATAAGCGCACAACGAACGACCGGACGCAAATCCGAAACCCGAATCCGAAACGAAAAGCGATCGAACCGCACCTGAACGGAAAAGCGAAATGCGCTGGCAAATACGATGCCATCGCGCATGAAAAACCAGACGAAATTCGCTAACTGACTGTTCGGACGATGAAAACCGGGGAGGTATCGCGTATAATTCGCTTTTGCGCCTATAGGATTTGCCATGCGTCTGATCCAGAAAGCACTCACGTTCGATGACGTGCTCCTCGTCCCGGCCTTCTCCGACGTTCTGCCGCGCGACACCAGCCTGAAAACCCGACTGACCCGCAATATCTCCCTGAATATGCCTCTCGTGTCCGCCGCCATGGACACGGTCACCGAAGCGCGTCTGGCCATCGTCATGGCGCAGCAAGGCGGCATCGGCATCGTTCACAAGAATCTGACCGCGGCCGAGCAGGCGCGCGAGGTCGCGAAGGTCAAGCGCTTCGAATCGGGCGTCGTGCGCGATCCGATCACGGTTCCGCCGCAAATGAAGGTGCGCGATGTGATCGCGCTGTCGCAACAGCATGGCATTTCGGGTTTTCCGGTGGTCGAAGGCGCGCAGCTGATCGGCATCGTTACGAACCGCGACCTGCGCTTCGAAACGCGTCTGGACGAACCCGTGCGCACGATCATGACGCCGCGCGAGCGTCTCGTCACGGTCAAGGAAGGCACGCCGCTCGCCGAAGCGAAGGCGCTCATGCATAGCCATCGGCTCGAGCGTGTACTCGTCGTCAACGACGCATTCGAGCTGCGCGGGCTGATGACGGTCAAGGACATCACGAAGCAGACCGAACACCCGGACGCGTGCAAGGACGAACATGGCAAGCTGCGCGTCGGCGCGGCGGTCGGCGTCGGTGCGGACAATGAAGAGCGCGTGTCGCTGCTCGTGCAGGCCGGTGTCGACGTGATCGTCGTCGATACCGCGCATGGCCACAGCAAGGGCGTGCTCGAGCGCGTCAAATGGGTCAAGAAGAACTTCCCGCACGTCGATGTGATCGGCGGCAATATCGCCACGGCAAGTGCGGCGAAGGCGCTCGTCGAATATGGCGCGGACGGCGTGAAGGTCGGCATCGGGCCCGGCTCGATCTGCACGACGCGTATCGTCGCCGGCGTCGGCGTGCCGCAAATCACGGCCATCTCGAACGTCGCCGAAGGGCTCAAAGGCTCGGGCGTGCCGCTGATCGCGGACGGCGGCGTGCGCTTCTCGGGCGACGTCAGCAAGGCGCTCGCGGCCGGCGCCAATACGGTGATGATGGGCAGCATGCTGGCCGGCACCGAAGAGTCGCCGGGCGACGTGTTCCTGTATCAGGGCCGCCAGTACAAGTCGTATCGCGGCATGGGCTCGGTCGGCGCGATGAAGGACGGTGCGGCGGACCGCTACTTCCAGGACAACTCCGCGAATATCGACAAGCTCGTGCCGGAAGGCATCGAAGGCCGCGTCGCGTACAAGGGCGCGGTCAGCGCGATCCTGTTCCAGTTGATTGGCGGCGTGCGCGCGAGCATGGGCTACTGCGGCTGCAGCACGATCGACGAGCTGCACGAGAAAGCCGAGTTCGTGCAGATCACGGCGGCCGGCATGCGCGAATCGCACGTGCACGACGTGCAGATCACGAAGGAAGCGCCCAACTATCACGTGGACTGATCGCCGATGAAGCCGCTCCTGCGTGCCGTACTGATCATCGATGCGCTATTGCTGCTGGCGTTCGGGCTGCTGTTTCTCGCGTCGCCGTGGAAATCGCTGTACGACGCGTTGCACCTCGTGCAGACCGATCCGGTACTGGTCGGGCAAGGCTTCGGGCTCGCGCTGATCGGGCTGGCGTGGCTGGCATTGCACGCGTCGCTCGACGGCGCGCTGACCGCGACGGTCGCCAAGGTGATCGGGCACGTGAACTGGCTGACGGCGCTGCTGATGCTGGTCTGGCTGATCGGCTTGCATACGCCGCCGCTGACGGGCTTCGGGCAACTGGTGGCGGTAGTGGTCGCGATCGTATTGCTGGTCGTCGGGCTGGGCGGCGTGCGGCTTGCACGCGCGGTCCGGCGCCGCGAACGCGCGATCGCGGCCGAAGTGGTCGCCGCGGAACGTGCCGATAAGGCCGCAGCGCGGCAGGCGGCGAAAGACGCGAAGCAGGAAGCCCGAGTCGAGGCGAAGGCGCAAGCGGCCGCACGCGCGACGCCGGCCGCCGGCGGTTATGCGGCGACGGAGCCTGTCATCGAACCGGTGCTGTCGCCGCGTCAGGCGACGGTGATCGATCCCGCAACCGGCCGCACGATCGACCCGGCGACCGGACGGGCGGTCGATCCGGTGAGCGGACGCCCGCTGGAACCTGCGCGTGGATCTGCGCTCGACTCCGATGCTGCCGCGGTGCCGGCCAGCCAGCGCGGCCCGGCAACCGACGCCGAGGCGCATGCCGAAGCCGCACGCGAAGCACGCGAGGAGGCGCGCCGCGATGCGGCGGGATCGCCCGGCTCGCCGAGGCCGCCGTTTCATGGCTGAGGCGCTCGTCGTTGCGCCGCTTCCAGCCGATCCCGCAGTCCGCCCGTGCTTCAGCAAGCATGGTTTCGCGCTATCCGGCCTTCGCTGCTTGCGCCCATTTTGCCGCGCGCGTGAACAACGAAAACCCGATTCATCGGGCCGCCGCCCCGACGACGAGGGCCACGAAAAAGTCAGTTCAAGAACTCAGATCAAACCCGCGCGAGACGCGCAGTTTTCCGTATCTTCATCCATTCGATTCCGCCCGCTGCCATGCATGACAAGATCCTGATCCTCGACTTTGGTTCGCAAGTCACCCAACTGATTGCCCGGCGCATCCGCGAGGCGCACGTGCTGTCGGAAATTCATCCGCACGACGTCAGCGACGCGTTTATTCGCGAGTTCAAGCCCAAGGGCATCATCCTGTCCGGTGGTCCGAGTTCGGTGGTCGAGACCGACACGCCGCGTGCGCCGCAAGCGGTGTTCGAACTCGGCGTGCCGGTGCTCGGCATTTGCTACGGCATGCAGACGATGGCCGAGCAGCTGGGCGGCAAGGTCGACAGCGGGCATCTGCGCGAGTTCGGTTATGCGGAGGTGCGGGCGCGCAACCATACGAGCTTCCTCGAAGGCATCGAAGACTTCCGCACGCCGGAAGGCCACGGCATGCTCAAGGTGTGGATGAGCCACGGCGACAAGGTGCTCGACATGCCGGAGGGCTTCAAGCTGATGGCGTCGACGGAATCGTGCCCGATCGCGGCGATGGCCGATGAAACGCGCCATTTCTACGGGCTGCAATGGCACCCGGAAGTCACGCATACGGTGCAGGGCCGCGCGATGCTCGAACGTTTCGTGCTGCAGATCTGTGACGCGAAGCCCGATTGGGAGATGGGCAACTATATCGACGAGGCGGTCGAGCAGATTCGTGCGCAGGTCGGTAACGAACACGTCATTCTTGGCCTGTCGGGCGGCGTTGATTCGTCGGTCGCGGCCGCGCTGCTGCATCGTGCAATTGGCGGTCAGCTGACGTGCGTGTTCGTCGATCATGGTCTGTTGCGTCTGAACGAAGCCGAACAGGTGATGGCGACCTTCGCCGATCACCTCGGCGTGAAGGTGATTCACGTCGATGCGAGCGAGGCGTTCCTGTCGAAGCTCGCCGGCGTGACCGACCCGGAGGCGAAGCGCAAGATTATCGGCGCCGAGTTCGTCGAAGTGTTCCAGACCGAAGCATCGAAGCTGACGGACGCAAAGTGGCTTGCGCAGGGCACGATCTATCCGGACGTGATCGAGTCGGCGGGCAAGGGCAAGAAAGCGACGCAGACCATCAAGAGCCACCACAACGTGGGTGGCTTGCCCGAAACGCTGAATCTGAAACTGCTCGAGCCGCTGCGCGATCTGTTCAAGGATGAAGTGCGCGAACTCGGTGTCAAGCTTGGCCTGCCGCCGGCGATGGTGTATCGCCATCCGTTCCCGGGGCCGGGCCTTGGCGTGCGGATTCTCGGCGAAGTCCGGCGCGAGTACGCCGATTTGCTGCGCCGCGCCGATGCGATTTTCATCGAGACGCTGCGCACGTTTATCGACAAGGAGACCGGCAAGTCGTGGTACGACCTGACGAGCCAGGCGTTCGCGGTGTTTCTGCCGGTGAAGAGCGTCGGCGTGATGGGGGATGGGCGCACTTACGAATATGTCGTTGCGCTGCGCGCGGTGCAGACGCTCGACTTCATGACCGCGCATTGGGCGCATCTGCCGCATGATCTGCTCGGCCATGTGTCGAACCGGATTATCAACGAGGTTCGCGGGATCAATCGTGTGGTGTACGACATTTCGGGTAAGCCGCCGGCGACGATTGAGTGGGAGTGAATTTAGGTCCTTCGGGGACTATCGTCAGCTATCGAACAACATCCGTAACGTGCTGATTTTCAAGTAAATACGTCGCGACATCTATCGGTGGCTATCGTCGGCCAGCAAAACAAGTTGGCGGTAGAGCTGACGGTAAAAATCGAGGCCGGATCAAGACATTCTCGTTCACTATTCAGACTTTTACCGTCTTTGACGGTAAAAGTCTTCTCGGGAAAGCTTGTTTTACGCGGCTTTCCGGGCATCAACAGGTCTCCCGATCCCTGACGGTAAAACCTGACGGTAAAGCCGTCAAAATACCGGAGGAAACCTCGATGCTCACCGACGCTGCACTACGCAATCTCAAGCCTAAGTCCAAGATTTATAAGGCTTCTGACCGGGATGGGATGTACGTGACGGTATCGCCCAGCGGTACCGTCACCTTCCGCTACGATTACCGTCTCAACGGTCGACGCGAAACGCTGACCCTCGGGCGCTATGGGCCTGACGGTATTTCGCTTGCGATGGCGCGTGAATTACTCCTGGACGCACGTAAAGCCGTTCTCAGAGGCTCATCGCCCGCGCTTGAAAAGCAGCGCGAGAAACGCCGCGTGACCGACATCAAGACCTTCGGCACGGCGATGGAAACATATCTGGCTCATGCACGATGGGCCGACAGTACTCGCGCCGCGCGCAAGCACATCATCGCCCGGGACATCCTGCCGGTTTTCCGCAATCGTCTGCTGACCGAAATCCAGCCTGAAGACCTGCGGACTTTATGTAATAAGGTCAACGAATGCGGCGCACCGGCTACGGCGGTGCAAATTCGGGACATCGTGAAGCAGGTCTATGTCCACGCTATCGCTCATGGAGAAAAGGTGGACAACCCTGCTGATAGCGTGGGGCTGTTGGGCGCAAAGTAATAATGAGCCACTTCGCGCGAAGTAAAACTGAGCCACCTTTCAGTACAGTCGGTCTTTTGCGCGCAAAGGCCGGCGATGCTCCAGAAGGAACAGTGGATGCAAATCCATGTGCTCAAAGCTCAGGGAATATCCGAACGCGAGATCGCGCGGCGCCTAGGCATTTCCCGCAATACCGTGGCTCGATACCTGGCGGCCGGGGACGTGCCGCGCTACAAGCAGCGAGACCCGCGACCCACCAAACTTGAGGCGTTCAAGACATACGTCTTCGAGCGTATGCAGGCCGCGGCGCCGGAGACAATTGCCGCGCCGGCATTGCTTCGCGAGCTACGTGCTCTCGGCTACGAGGGGCAACTGCGCAGTCTTCAGTCGCTGATGAAGCTTCATACGCCGCTGGCGAAGCCCGACCCGATCGTGCGGTTCGAGACCGATCCGGGGCGCCAGATGCAATGCGACTTCGTCGTGTTTCGCCGGGGCGCGCATCCTCTATACGCCTTCACGGCGACGCTCGGCTTCAGCCGCTGGCGTTGGGCGCGCTTCACAACGAATGAGAAGGCCGAGACCCTGGTCGCTTGTCATCACGCATTGTTTGACGAGTTGGGCGGTGTGCCGCGCGAAATCCTGTATGACAACGCCAGGACCATCGTGGTTCAGCGTGATGCATACGGTCCTGGCCAGCACCGCTGGCACTCGGGACTTCTCGACGTGGCGAAGCGCTACAGCTTCATCCCGAGGCTGTGTCAGCCGCATCGGCCAAGAACGAAGGGCAAGGTCGAGCGATTCCACAGGTATCTGCGGGGCAACTTCTATGTGCCGCTGACGAGCCAGCTCAAGCAGTCTAACCTCATGC
>NZ_JAVHZD010000038.1:0-76414 GCF_031119615.1 Paraburkholderia sp. SARCC-3016
CGTAGCCATGTCGTTCTGTGAGCCAAGGAGTTGGTAGAATGTTTTGTCTTCCTAAGACCGCTTGGCCTCCGACTTTAGGCGAAGCCCAGCAGGAATTCGAGCAGAAAAATCATCATCGAAATGAAGCCCGGCCAGCCGATATCGCGCAGCGCAACGCCCCACGGAAACAGGAACGCGGTTTCAAGATCGAAAATGATGAACAGGATGGCGACAAGGTAGTAGCGCACGTCGAACTTCATGCGCGCATCTTCGAACGCTTCGAAGCCGCATTCGTACGGCGCGTTCTTTTCGCTGTCGGGCCGGCTGGGACCGAGGATCTTGCCGATACTGACCAATGCTACGCCTAAACCGGTACCCACGAGGAGGAACAACAATACGGGGAAATAGGCTGCGAGGTTCAAGACTATCCTCAATCGGTTGGTTCTAACAAACCATATGCCGGGAGCGGACCCCTCCCCCGACGCGAATCACTTCGGCCTGCTTGCTGTTGTAAGCGTATGGCAAGCAGCTCACTAGAAGTGAAAATGCCAGCCGAAGCGAAGCAAGCGGCTGGCATTAGGATAACGTCTAGATAACATTGGTGCCGACGGCGAGACTCGAACTCGCACAGCTTTCGCCACTACCCCCTCAAGATAGCGTGTCTACCAATTTCACCACGTCGGCACTGTCTGCAATCCGGGAAATCAACTTATAAAAGCCGCGAATCGCTTCAAGACTTGAATTGTAACTGGTTTAAACAGTTTGTTCAACGCACAAAAGCAGGCTAAACGAAAATTTATTTCGGCACATCCTGGCCCGGCGCGGACGATGCAGGCGCAGCAGCCGAAGCACCTGAAGACGCACCTGAAGACGCAACTGAAGCACCCGGAGCAACTGCATTCGTTGCTGTAGAAACCGACGCGGGCGCAGCGGCCGATGCGGGCCCGGATGCCGATGTGGCAGCAGGCGCGCCTGTCGTTGCCGCGGTGCCAAGGACACCTGCCGAAGGCTTCGCGTGATACGCACCGAGATAAGTCAGCGCAAGCGTCGTCACAAAGAAGATCGCGGCGAGCACCGCCGTCGAACGCGACAGGAAGTTCGCCGAACCGGTTGCGCCAAAGAGGCTGCCCGATGCGCCGCTACCGAACGCCGCGCCCATGTCCGCGCCCTTGCCATGCTGCAACAGCACGAGGCCGATAATGCCAAGCGCCGACAACAGCTGCACGACGATGATCAATGTTTTCAAATACAGCATCACACCCACCCGAGTCTTTATTTAAAGGCGCAACGTAAAAACACGCTGCGCGCAACAATCGAATTACCGCAACAATCGAATCTACCGCACCGCACTTGCCGCGACCGCCGCCTCGCAGATCGCAAGGAAATCGGCATGTTTCAGCGATGCACCGCCAATCAGGCCGCCATCGATGTCCTGCTGGCGAAACAGTTGTTCCGCGTTTTCCGGTTTCACGCTACCGCCATACAACAGCGCGACACCCGCTGCTGCTTCGCTCTTTGCTTCAAGCCGCGCACGCAGAAATGCATGCACCGCTTGCGCCTGTTCGGCCGTCGCGGTCTTGCCGGTTCCGATGGCCCAGACGGGTTCGTAAGCGACCACGATGCGCGACACCTGATCGGACGACAGCTTCGCGAGCACGGCATCGATCTGCATGCGGATGACGCTTTCGGTTTCGCCTGCTTCGCGTTGCTCGAGCGTTTCTCCGACGCACACAATCGGCGTCAAGCCCGCTTCGAGCGCACGCAGCGCTTTCGTCGCCACGAGTTCAGCGCTCTCGAGATGGTAAGCGCGCCGTTCCGAGTGACCAACGATCGCATACGACGCACCGAACTCTACCGCCATTTCCGCCGCGACTTCGCCGGTGAACGCACCTTGCTCGTGCGCGGAGATATCCTGCACTCCCCACGCCACGCGGCTGCCATTGAGCAGCGCCTGCGCCTGCGCGAGATACGGACACGGCACGCAAACGCCGATGCCTACCTCATCCGGCAAGCCGCCCGCGCCTTGCGAGACCGCCTGCAGCAGCAGCTTGTTGTCGGCAAGGCGGCCATGCATTTTCCAGTTGCCGACTACCAGTTTCGCCCGTTGTTTCGCCATCGTCTTGCCCGTTGCCCCGATGTCATGAATGGTGGGCGAGCTCCGCTTCGTCGCTCCCCCGGTTCCTTGAACCACGATGCCTGTCTGGCTGCAACCCTGACTTGCGGCCCCGACTTGCGGCCCCGACTTGCGGCCCTGACTGCAACCCACACGCCGCCGCACGCGCAAAACACGCGATTTTACTTTGCGCGGCACAGACGGGTCAAACGGGGAACAAAGTGGACAGCAGCAACTTGCGGCGCCGTCTCGCAACAACCGGTGCGGTGGCGGCGTGACGACCGCCGCGCGGCCATCCGTGCCTCACGTCTCGATCAGCTGTCCGCGCCCCAATTCAGCACGATCTTGCCGACGTGCGTGCTGCTTTCCATCAGTTCATGAGCCTGCGCGGCCTCGCGGGCGGGAAACACGCGATGCACGACCGGCTTGATCGTCCCGTCTTCGAGATGCGGCCAGACACGCTCCATGAGCTGCGCGGCGATCTTCGCCTTGAATTCGACAGGCCGCGGACGCAGCGTCGAACCCGTGATGGTGAGCCGGCGGCGCATCACATCGCTGAGGTTCACTTCCGCCTTCGCGCCGCCCAGCAGCGCGATGATCGCGACACGGCCGCCATCGGCAAGCGCCTTCAGTTCGCGCGCGATATAGCTGCCCGCGACCATGTCGAGAATCACGTCGACGCCGCGATCGTTCGTCAGCGATTTCACCACTTCGACGAAGTCTTCGGTCTTGTAGTTGATCGCGCGCTCGGCGCCGAGCGCTTCGCACGCGCGGCATTTGTCGTCGGAACCCGCGGTCGCGAATACGCGAAAGCCGAGCGCATGGGCGATCTGGATGGCCGTCACGCCGATGCCGCTCGAGCCGCCTTGCACGAGAAACGTCTCGTTCGCGCCGCCTTCGCCCTTGCCCAGTTGCGCGCGGTCGAACACGTTGCTCCAGACCGTAAAGAACGTTTCCGGCAGCGACGCCGCTTCGATGTCGGTCAGTCCCTTCGGCACCGGCAGACATTGCGCGAGCGGCACCGCGGCAAATTCCGCATAACCGCCGCCCGCGAGCAGCCCGCATACGCGATCGCCCATCTTGAGGCCGAACGGATTGTGCCTGGCGTCGATCGTGCCGCCGACGATCTCACCCGCCACCTCGAGCCCCGGCAGATCGGACGCGCCCGGCGGCGGCGCATACGAACCCTTGCGCTGGAACACATCGGGCCGGTTCACGCCGGACGCAGCCACCTTGACCAGCACTTCGCCCGCTTTCACTTCCGGCATCGGACGCTCGGCAAGCTTCAATACTTCCGGTGCGCCGAACTCGGTAATTTCGATCGCTTTCATCGCTGTCGTCTCCAAAGGTGGGGATTGCGCTGAAAACTGCGGGAACAATTGCGGGTTCGCAATGCAATCCACCCTACATGAAAAACGGCCGGCGCGCATTCACGCTGCCGGCCGTCTGTTCGAGCCGCGCTTACTGCGGGGTCGATTCGGGTTGCGTCGCGGCGCCGTCGTTCAGCAGCGCCTTCGCCGACAGGCGCACGCGGCCCTTTTCATCCGTCTGGATGACCTTGACCTTCACCTGCTGGCCTTCCTTCAGATAGTCGTTGATGTCCTTGATGCGCTCGTTCGCGATCTCGGAGATATGCAGCAGACCGTCCTTGCCCGGCAGGATATTCACGATCGCGCCGAAGTCGAGCAGCTTGAGCACCGTGCCTTCGTAGATCTGGCCGACTTCGACTTCCATCGTGATGTTTTCGATACGCTTCTTCGCTTCGGCCATGCCTTCCGCGCTCGTGCTCGCGATCGTCACGACGCCGTCGTCGGAGATGTCGATCGTCGTGCCCGTTTCCTCGGTCAGCGCGCGGATCACCGAGCCGCCCTTGCCGATCACGTCGCGGATCTTTTCCGGATTGATCTTGATCGTGATCATGCGCGGAGCGAACTCGGACAGTTGCGTGTTCGCGCCCGACACGGCCGAGGTCATCTTGCCGAGGATATGCATGCGGCCTTCCTTCGCCTGGGCGAGCGCGACCTGCATGATTTCCTTCGTGATGCCCTGGATCTTGATGTCCATCTGCAGCGCGGTCACGCCGTCGGCGGTACCGGCCACCTTGAAGTCCATGTCGCCGAGGTGATCTTCGTCGCCGAGGATGTCGGTCAACACCGCGAACTTGTTGCCTTCGAGGATCAGGCCCATCGCGATGCCGGCGACGTGCGCCTTCATCGGCACGCCCGCGTCCATCAGCGCGAGACAGCCGCCGCACACCGACGCCATCGACGACGAACCGTTCGACTCGGTGATTTCCGACACGACGCGAATCGAATAGCCGAATTCGTCGGCGCTCGGCAGGCACGCGACGAGCGCGCGCTTGGCGAGACGGCCGTGGCCGATTTCGCGGCGCTTCGGCGACCCGACGCGGCCGGTTTCTCCGGTCGCGAACGGCGGCATGTTGTAGTGGAGCATGAAGCGGTCGCGGTATTCGCCTTCGAGCGCGTCGATGATCTGTTCGTCGCCCTTCGTGCCGAGCGTCGCGACGACGAGCGCCTGCGTTTCGCCGCGCGTGAACAGCGCCGAACCGTGCGTGCGCGGCAGCACACCCGTGCGGATCTCGATCGGACGCACGGTGCGCGTGTCGCGGCCGTCGATGCGCGGCTCGCCGTTCAGGATTTGCGAACGGACGATCTTCGCTTCGATGTCGAACAGGACGTTGCCGACCGTCGCCTTATCGGCCGCAACGCCGCCCGTTGCGAGCGCTTCTGCTTCGAGCTTCGCCGACGTCGCTGCGTAGACTTCCTTGAGCTTCGCCGAACGCGCCTGCTTGTCGCGCGTTTGATAAGCGGCAAGCAGTTCGTTGTAAGCGATTTCGTTGACGCGCGCGATCAGTGCTTCGTTCTTCGGCGCCGGCTGCCAGTCCCACTCGGGCTTGCCGCCTTCGCGCACGAGTTCGTGGATCGCGTCGATCGCCGTTTGCATCTGCTCGTGGCCGAACACGACCGCGCCGAGCATCACGTCTTCAGGCAGCTGGTCCGCTTCGGATTCGACCATCAGCACGGCACGCTCGGTACCGGCGACGACGAGGTCCAGACGCGATTCCTTGATCTGCGAGCGCGTCGGGTTCAGCACGTATTCGTTGTTGATGTACGCGACGCGCGCGGCGCCGACCGGGCCGTTGAACGGCAAGCCCGAGACCGCGAGCGCAGCCGATGCGCCGATCAGCGCGGGGATGTCGGCCGGCACGTCCGGGTTGATCGACATCACGTGGATGACGACCTGGACTTCGTTATAGAAGCCTTCCGGGAAAAGCGGACGCAGCGGACGATCGATGAGGCGCGAGATCAGCGTTTCGCCTTCGGACGGACGGCCTTCGCGGCGGAAGAAACCGCCCGGAATCTTGCCTGCCGAGTAGGTCTTTTCGATGTAGTCGACCGTCAGCGGAAAGAAATCCTGGCCCGGCTTGGCGGTCTTCGCACCGACGACGGTGGCGAGCACGACCGTATCTTCGACGTCGACGAGCACGGCACCGCTCGCCTGGCGGGCGATTTCGCCCGTCTCGAGGCGAACCGTATGCTGCCCCCACTTAAATTCTTTGACGATCTTGTTAAACATAGACATTTGTCCTCCATTGATCTTTTCGTCAAGCCGTACGCGCCAATGCGCGACGGCTACGCTTGAGCCGGTGCCGCAGGGGAAGAGGAGTGTTATGCCATTCCAGAGGGCCGCGCGGCGTGCGCGAACCGCTGGAATGACACAGCGCTCTTCCCTGAAGCCCGGCTGATTGCTCTTGCCTTGCTATTGCTGTCTGATCTTGCCTGCTATTGGTTGCCTGCTATTGGAACCGACAGATCGGAACTGCCAGAAACCGCCCGCGAGGCCTGAATGCGCACGGATTTCGATTGGTACGGCTACCCGTTTTGCGCACCGTTCAAAAACAAAATGCCTGCATCAGCGGAACTGACACAGGCACTTTGCTGAAAAGAACGACCCGCTTACTTACGCAGACCCAGCTTCTCGATCAGCGAACGATAACGATCGGCGTCCTTGCCCTTCAGGTAGTCGAGCAGCTTGCGACGGCGGCTCACCATGCGCAGCAGACCGCGGCGGCTGTGATGGTCTTTCGTGTGGGCCTTGAAGTGAGCCGTCAACTCGTTGATGCGCGACGTGAGCAGTGCGACCTGCACTTCGGGGGAGCCGGTGTCGTTAGCGCCGCGAGCGAATTGCGCGACGACGTCGGATTTTTTGATTTCAGCAACAGTCATTTGATTTCCTTTGATTCAACAGGCGGTCACGGAAGAAGGGCCGTGCCGTGGGTTACAGCGAAACCGCTGGATTCTACGCTACAACGCGGCATACGAAAACCATGGGCCTGCTGCATTGGCCATGTCATCGCATTTGCCATGTTTTGCAACGAGGCGCGTATTGTAGCACAGCCCGAAAGCCCGGCGAATCGTGGTCTTTCGGACACGCTGGACACTGCAGCTGCGTGCTCGCCCCGCCGAATTGCTGTGCGGTTTGAAAATCTTCGCCGCATCACATGTCAAAATGATGCCTGTCCGCGATAGAAATTATCGTGAAAACGCATCTGGAGACATTCATGTTCAATCGCCTTTCAACAGCCTGCGCAGCGATTGCGCGGTATGCGCGCGGGCGGCGCATGCTGGTTGCCTGCGTCGGCACGCTCGCGCTGGCAGGCTGCGCGCAACCGTGGCAGGGTTATCAGCCAGGCGCCGACCAGTCGACGGTGCTATCGCGCCTCGGGCCGCCACGCGAAGTCTACGATCTGCCCAACGGCGGCAAACGGCTTATGTGGCCGACGCAGCCGATGGGCGAATACACGACAGCCGCCGACATCGACGCGAACGGCAAGATTGTCAGCGTGCGCCAGGTGCTGCAGCCGAGCGAATTCTATCGCGCGGAAATCGGCAAATGGACGCGCGCCGACGTGCTCGTCAACTTCGGCCGCCCCGAGGAAACCTCGTATTTTCCGCTGATGAAGCGCGAGGTGTGGACCTACCGGTATTACGAGGACAACGTCTGGTACATGCTGTACAGCTTCTATTTCGACGATCAGGGCATCCTGCGGCTCACGCAGAAGACGCCCGATCCGCTGCACGACCCGGACCGCCGCAGCCTGTTCTGAGCGCACGCGGCGCCAACATGAAAAACCCCGTGTGGACTTCGGAGTCCACACGGGGTTTCGTTTTTACCGCTGGCGCGATAACGCCGGCGTCAGTGCTTACGAGCGCTGTGGATTGAGCTTGTCCACCCCCGTGTAAAGCCGGTTCAGCGCCGCGATATATGCCTTCGCCGACGCCGCGACGATATCGGGATCGGTGCCGACGCCGTTGACCACGCGCCCAGCCTTCGACAACCGCACGGTCACCTCGCCTTGCGCCTGCGTGCCGGTCGTAATCGCGTTCACCGAATACAGCAGGAATTCCGCGCCGCTGCCGACTTCGCTTTCGATCGCGTTCATCGTCGCGTCGACGGGACCATTGCCGCGCGCTTCGGCCGTGACTTCCTTGCCTTCGACCGAAAACACGATTCGCGCATGCGGCTGCTCGCCCGTCTCCGAGCGCTGCGAGAGCGACACGAACTTGTAATGCTCCTTCTCCTGCGCTTCGGCCGATTCCTCGGTGACGATCGCGATGATGTCCTCGTCGAAAATTTCGGCTTTGCGGTCGGCGAGTTCCTTGAAGCGCGAGAACGCGGTGTTGAGTTCGGCTTCGCTGTCGAGCGAAATGCCCAGTTCCTGCAAACGCTGCTTGAACGCATTGCGGCCCGAGAGCTTGCCGAGCACGATCTTGTTCGCGGTCCAGCCCACGTCTTCCGCGCGCATGATTTCGTAGGTATCGCGCGCCTTCAGCACGCCGTCCTGGTGAATACCCGACGCATGCGCAAAGGCGTTCGCACCGACCACCGCCTTGTTCGGCTGCACGACGAAACCCGTGATTTGCGACACGAGCTTCGAGGTCGGAACGATCTGCGTCGTATCGAGGCCGATGTCGAGGCTGAAATAGTCCTTGCGCGTTTTCACCGCCATGACGATTTCTTCGAGCGACGTATTGCCCGCGCGCTCGCCGAGACCGTTGATCGTGCATTCGACCTGACGCGCCCCGCCGATCTGCACGCCGGCCAGCGAATTGGCGACCGCCATGCCGAGATCGTTATGGCAATGCACGGAAAACACGGCCTTGTCCGAGTTCGGAATGCGCTCGCGCAGCGTCTTCACGAGATTGCCGTAGAGCTCCGGTACGCCGTAGCCGACCGTGTCCGCGATATTGATCGTCGTCGCACCTTCGGCGATCACCGCTTCGAGCACGCGGCACAGGAAGTCCATATCCGAGCGGCTGCCGTCTTCGGGCGAGAACTCGACGTCGTTCGTGAATTTGCGCGCGAAGCGCACCGCGAGTTTCGCCTGCTCGAACACCTGCTCCGGCGTCATCCGCAACTTCTTTTCCATGTGCAGCGGCGACGTCGCGATAAACGTATGGATACGGAAATGATCGGCGGGCTTCAACGCGTCGGCGGCGCGCTGAATGTCTTTGTCGTTCGCGCGGGCGAGCGAGCAGACGGTGCTGTCCTTGATTGTCGACGCAATTGTCTGGATCGCATCGAAGTCGCCGTTCGAGCTTGCCGCAAAGCCGGCTTCGATCACGTCCACCTTCATCCGTTCGAGCTGCTTCGCGATACGGATTTTCTCTTCCTTCGTCATCGACGCGCCGGGCGACTGCTCGCCGTCACGCAACGTCGTGTCGAAAATGATCAGCTTGTCTGCCATCTCAGGTCTCCTGGGGATCCGGTCAATTCAAATCGAAAAGGAATACGGGTGTTTGCGCCACCGGCTGGCGACGCTAACAGGAGACGAGGCAGACGGGAGGCGAAAACGATCAGCGCGACAGGCGCGCCGAAGCTAGCGAGCGTAGTAGCGCGCCAGCTTGAAGAGTCAGGAAGGGGAACTTGGAAAGTGCCATGCCAGCGACTATATCGAGATTCATCGATTCGCGCAATTCACGATAACGGCCGGCGCGACCGCTCCACAGCCGCTTGTTCGACGGTCAACACGGCGCACGCCATATGGCGTAATGGTCCGCCGGCACGTGCAGCAGGCGGCAATAGGCGCAGACAAACGCGGCGATTGAAAAGCAGAAACAAGGGAAAGAAGCAGAAACGGCTGCTTTGGGAGCGGCAAGCGCGTTGCACCCGCCCTGAGCTCAAAAGCAGCCGTCGACTATGACGGGCGCGTGACGCATCGCGTCGTCTGCGGCCGTCGCAGCCGATCGCAGCGACGGCGACGGCTACGGCTGCCGCTGCGAAGAACGCGCGGGATTGCCACGGCCGCGCAGCGTCTGATACCCCCAGAACACATAGCCCGACAGGCCATACAGCACGAACAGGCCGAACAGCATGAGCGGCGGATCCGACGACACGAGGACGAACAGCATCACAATCAGAAGCGTCGCCGCGAACGGCACGCGATGCCGGATATCGAGCGCCTTGCCGCTATAGAACGGCGCGTTCGACACCATCGTCACGCCCGCGTAGATCGTCAGCGCGAACGCGACCCACGGCAGCCAGCCGAGCTTGAGCGGCACGCGGTTGTCAGTGGCGAGCCAGACGAACCCCGCAATCAGCGCGGCGGCAGCCGGGCTCGGCATACCCTGGAAAAAGCGCTTGTCGACGACGCCGATATTCGTGTTGAAGCGCGCGAGCCGCAGCGCCGCCCCCGAGCAGTAGACGAACGCCGCGAGCCATCCCCAGCGTCCAAGGTCTTTCAGCACCCATTCGTACATGACCAGCGCCGGCGCCACGCCGAACGACACCATGTCGGACAGGCTGTCGAACTGCTCGCCGAACGCGCTTTGCGTATGCGTGATACGCGCGACGCGCCCGTCCATTCCATCGAGCACCATGGCGACGAAGATCGCGATCGCCGCGACTTCGAAACGCACGTTCATCGCCTGCACGACCGCGAAGAAGCCGCAGAAGAGCGCCGCGGTGGTGAATGCATTCGGCAGCAGATAAATGCCGCGCTTGCGCAGGAATTGCTGACGCGCGGCGCGCCGGCTGTCGATCACGACCGGCACGGGGTCGCCCGTCGGCTTGTTGCGGCGGAACGGTCTGATCGGCCGCGGTTGCGGTGCGGCGCTGCTGCGTGGTCGACGCGGTTTCAGGGCCATCGGAGTCTCCGTGAGCCGCTTTATAGTTCGGCCAGAATGGTTGACGAGGCCGATACCTTCTCGCCGATCGTCACGCGCGGACGGCTGCCCATCGGCAGATACACGTCGACGCGCGAACCGAAGCGGATGAAGCCGTAGCGCTGGCCTCGCGTGAGCGGCTCTCCCGCACGGACGTAGCAAAGAATGCGCCGCGCGATGAGTCCGGCGATCTGCACCGACGTCACTGTCGCCCCGCTCGCCGTTTCGATGACGATCGCATTGCGCTCGTTTTCGAGCGACGCTTTATCGACGGCGGCATTCAGATACGAGCCCGGAAAGTATTCGACTTTCAGGATCGCGCCATCGACCGGCGAGCGCTGCGAATGCACGTTGAACACATTCATGAACACGCTGATCTTCAGCGCCTCGCGCTTCGCATACGGGTCATGCGCGGTCTCGACAGCGACGACACGACCGTCGGCCGGACACAGCACCGCGTTCGGCTGCGTCGGAATGGGCCTCGCCGGATCGCGAAAGAATTGAACGACGAAAATGACGAGCAGCCAGAACAGCCACGCAATGCCGAACCCGAGGAAGGCATGGACCAACAGCGCGACAACGACGGCGATTCCGATAAACGGCCAGCCTTCGCGTGCGATGATCGGGTGAGGGTAATTCATGGATGGCTTCAGTGTTTTTGTAAAACCGTAGGATAGCAAAAGCCGCCCAGGGTTCATCACGCTGGACGGCTTGGAGGGACGGCGCAGCGCGACGACTGCGCCCGACATGGCATACGCTGGCGGAATGACCCCGGAGAAAAGCGCCGGGGAAACAACCGCGCCGCCGGCCTTAGTTTTTCGACTGATCGACGAGCTTGTTCTTCGCGATCCACGGCATCATCGCGCGCAGCTTCGCACCGACCTGCTCGATCTGGTGCTCGGCCGTCAGACGGCGGCGCGATTGCAGCGTCGGCGCGCCGGCGCGGTTTTCGATGATGAAGCTCTTCGCGTATTCGCCCGTCTGGATGTCTTTCAGCACGTCCTTCATCACCTTCTTCGTTTCGTCGGTGATGATGCGCGGGCCCGTCACGTACTCGCCGTACTCGGCGTTGTTCGAGATCGAGTAGTTCATGTTCGCGATGCCGCCTTCGTAGATCAGGTCGACGATCAGCTTCAGTTCGTGCAGACACTCGAAGTACGCCATTTCCGGCGCGTAGCCTGCCTCGACCAGCGTTTCGAAGCCGGCCTTGATCAGATCGACCGTGCCGCCGCACAGCACGGCCTGCTCGCCGAACAGGTCGGTTTCGGTTTCTTCGCGGAAGTTCGTTTCGATGATGCCGGCACGGCCGCCGCCGTTCGCCGCCGCATACGACAGCGCGATGTCGCGCGCCGCGCCCGACTTGTCCTGCGCGACCGCGACGAGGTGCGGCACGCCGCCGCCTTGCGTGTACGTGCTGCGCACCGTGTGACCCGGCGCCTTCGGCGCGATCATGATCACGTCGAGGTCCGCACGCGGAATCACCTGGCCGTAGTGCACGTTGAAGCCGTGTGCGAACGCGAGCGCCGCGCCCTGCTTCGCATTGGCGTGCACTTCGCTCCTGTACACCTCGGCGATCTGCTCGTCGGGCAGCAGCATCATGACGACGTCGGCGCCCTTCACCGCCTCGGCCACTTCCTTCACGGTCAGGCCCGCGTTCTCAGCCTTGCTCCACGAAGCGCCGCCCTTGCGAAGACCGACGGTCACCTTCACGCCGCTGTCCTTCAGGTTCAGCGCGTGCGCATGGCCTTGCGAGCCGTAACCGATGATCGTGACCTGCTTGCCTTTGATGAGGGAGAGGTCGGCGTCCTTGTCGTAGAAAACTTTCATGTCTGTTCCTTGGCGATATACGGTGAATTCAAATGTTGCGTTTTACTGCGCGGCCGGGCCCGCGGGTGGCGCGCCCGGCCATGATCGATGGCGTCGTCAAACCTTGAGGATACGCTCGCCGCGCCCGATGCCCGAACCGCCCGTGCGGACCGTTTCGAGAATCGCCGTCGCATCGATTCCTTCGATAAACGCGTCGAGCTTGTCGCTCGCGCCCGTCAGCTCGATCGTGTAGGTCTTTTCGGTGACGTCGATGATGCGGCCGCGGAAAATATCCGACATCCGCTTCATCTCTTCACGCTCCTTGCCGACCGCGCGCACCTTGATCAGCATCAGCTCGCGCTCGATGTGGGCGCCCTCGGTCAGGTCGACCACTTTCACCACCTCGATCAGGCGGTTCAGATGCTTCGTGATCTGCTCGATCACGTCGTCCGAGCCAATGGACACGATGGTCATGCGCGACAGCGAACGGTCTTCGGTCGGCGCCACCGTCAAGGTTTCGATGTTGTAGCCGCGTGCCGAAAAGAGCCCGACGACGCGCGATAACGCGCCCGGTTCGTTTTCGAGCAGCACGGAAATAATGTGTCTCATGATCGCTTCTTCCAGATATCCAGGTATCGATTTATCCGCACCGGCCGCGCCGCTTCGCCTGCTTCGCGCCTTTTGTGAAGGCGCGCATGGCGAAGCCAACGCTCAGTGACAAAAGCCGGCGCCGTTATAGATCTTCCGCACCGAGCAGCATCTCCGTGATGCCCTTGCCGGCCTGTACCATCGGCCAGACGTTCTCGGTAGGATCGGTCTGGAAGTCGAGAAATACCGTGCGGTCCTTCAGACGCAGCGCTTCCTTCAGCGCGCCTTCAACATCCGACGTCTTCTCGATGCGCATGCCGACATGGCCGTACGCTTCGGCAAGCTTCACGAAATCGGGCAGCGCATCCATGTACGAATGCGAATAGCGCTTGCTGTATTCGATCTGCTGCCACTGGCGCACCATGCCCAGATAGCGGTTGTTCAGCGAAATGATCTTGACCGGCGTGTCGTACTGCTTGCACGTCGACAGTTCCTGGATGCACATCTGGATCGAGCCTTCGCCCGTGATGCACACGACTTCATCGTCCGGATGCGCGATCTTCACGCCCATCGCGGCCGGCAGGCCGAAGCCCATCGTGCCGAGGCCGCCCGAGTTGATCCAGCGGCGCGGCTTGTTGAAGCGGTAGAACTGCGCGGCCCACATCTGATGCTGGCCGACGTCCGAGCAGACAAACGCGTTGCCGTCGGTCAGTTCCCAGAGCTTCTCGACCACATATTGCGGCTTGATGATTTCGCTCTTGCGGTCGTACTTGAGGCAGTCTTTCGAACGCCAGCCTTCGATGTCCTTCCACCACGCGGCAAGCGCTTCGGTATCCGGGCCGTGCTCGGCCGTCTGCAGCTGTTCGATCAGTTCCTTCAGCACTTCCTTCACGTCGCCGACGATCGGGATGTCGACCTTCACGCGCTTCGAAATGGACGACGGATCGATGTCGATATGGATGATTTTGCGCGGCCGCGACGCGAAGTGCGCCGGGTCGCCGATCACGCGGTCGTCGAAACGCGCACCGATTGCGATCAGCACGTCGCAGTGCTGCATCGCCATATTCGCTTCGTACGTGCCGTGCATGCCGAGCATGCCGACGAATTTTTTGTCGCTCGCGCGATAGCCGCCGAGACCCATCAGCGTATTCGTGACCGGGTAGCCGAGCAGATCGACGAACTGGTTCAGCTCGCGCGCCGCGTCGGCGAGGATGATGCCGCCGCCGGTGTAGATATACGGGCGCTTCGCCGTCAGCAGCAGCGACACCGCCTTGCGGATCTGGCCCGAGTGGCCTTTCGTGACCGGGTTGTACGAGCGCAACGCGACGGTTTTGATCGGCTCGTAGTGGCACGGCGCTTTCGACACGTCCTTCGGAATGTCGATCAGCACCGGACCGGGCCGGCCGGTACGCGCGATATAGAACGCTTTCTTGACGGTGGCGGCGAGATCGCGCACGTCCTTCACGAGGAAGTTGTGCTTTACGCAAGGCCGCGTGATGCCGACCGTATCGCATTCCTGGAACGCATCCTGGCCGATTGCCGCAGTGGGCACCTGGCCAGTGATGATCACCATCGGGATCGAATCCATGTACGCGGTGGCGATGCCGGTAACCGCGTTCGTGACGCCGGGACCCGACGTGACGAGGCAGACGCCGACCTTGCCGGTCGAGCGCGAATAGGCATCGGCGGCGTGCACCGCGGCCTGCTCGTGACGCACGAGCACGTGCTGGAATTTGTCCTGCTTGTAGAGCTCGTCGTAGATGTAGAGTACCGAGCCGCCAGGATAGCCCCAGACAAACTCGACGTCTTCGTCAGCCAGGGCGCGCATGAGCACGGTGGCGCCGATCGAGTCAGCTTCGGGATGGGGAGTGGTATCCGACGTGGAGAATTCCGCGCTGGGCATATTCATCGTTCACCTTTCGAATTTTCGGCAAAAAATTGATCGGGTGCTCTCTGCCGGGCTTGTGGCTCGGGTTCAAGCGGCGCGTCCAGTTTGACCGGCGGACTTCTTGGGCCCGCCTCAAATGAGACTAGTCACTTTATGTTGCGAACCAGCGACAATAGCGTTAAGCGGCGCTCCGGTCAAGAAATTATTTCCGCCCCAGGGATGCATCAGGCATTACGTTCATCTTCCATATTCGTGCCGCGCTAACCGCTTGCTTCGCGCGCCCCTGCCCTGCGCTTACTGCCTGTTTTCCAACGTTTTTCCCCAAAACGTTTGCGGCGCGGCTGGCGCGAGGCTGCCCGATTTCTCGCGGCCGCCGCCGATTTTTGTTAGCATCCGCGAGTTTTACGACATTTTTCGGCCGCCGCTTCACGTATACCCGGCCGGCTTTTTCTCACCGATTCCAGCGCACGCGCCCGCTTCGCCCACTCAGCACGGATGGCATCAGACAAAGAACTCGCCGATTTTCTGGCGGGCGTCGAAAGGCGCGCGTTCAAGCAGACGGTTTACGCCGTGCGGGACGACGACGCTGCACTCGACATCGTGCAGGACGCCATGATCAAGCTCGCCGAGAAGTACGGCGACCGTCCTCCGCCTGAGCTTCCGCTTTTGTTTCAGCGTATTCTTCAGAATGCGACGCACGATTATTTTCGTCGCCAGAAGGTGCGCAACACGTGGGTGAGCCTCTTCTCGTCGCTCGCCAACTCGGACGACGACGAATTCGACCCGCTCGATACCATCGACGTTCAGGACGGCACGCCCCGCGCGGAAAGCGGCGAAGAGCGCCTCGCGCGCGAGCAGATTCTGCAGTTGATCGACGACGAAATCCAACGGTTGCCGGCACGTCAACGGGAGGCGTTTCTGATGCGTTACTGGGAAGATATGGATGTCGCCGAGACTGCCGCCGCGATGGGCTGCTCCGAAGGCAGTGTGAAGACCCACTGCTCGCGGGCCACCCATACGCTGGCCCAGGCGCTCAAGGCCAAAGGAATCACGCTATGAGCCCCGCTCACGATAAGGAAATCGAGTTCGCGTGGCAGGTGCGGCGCGCACTCGACGAAAGCGCCGCCCGCCTCCCGCCCGCCGCTGTCGACCGGCTCGCCGCCGCGCGCCGTACCGCGCTCGCGCGCAAGAAGCCGGATGCCGTGCGCGCGCCGGCCTTCGTGCCGGTGCTCGTGCCGGCTCCGGCGGGCGTCATGCCTGCCACCGGCCCGGCGCCGCGCCGCGCGTCGAAACTGCGCCGCTTCGCGCTCGCATGGCCGATCGCCGCGCTCGTCGTCAGCCTCGTGGCGATCGCGTACTGGGAGGACCAGCAGCGCACCGCCGAACTGGCCGATATCGACGCCGCGATGCTCAGCGACGACCTTCCGCTTTCCGCCTACCTCGATCACGGTTTCAACGCGTATCTGTCGCATGCGCGGTAGGACTGGGAGAAGCGACGGGTGAATTACAAGCGCGGCCTTGCCGTTGTCTCCGGATGTGTGATTGCCGGCGTGGTTGCGTTCGCCGCCACCTATCCGCGCTTTCATCCGCCGGCGCCCGTGCATGCCGCAGCCGGCACGCCCGCCAGCGCGACGCCTGTCGCGCCGAAGCCCGCGGCGCCCGCGCTTGCGGTCGAGATTCCCGGCTTGCGGAACAACGGCCCGCTTGCGTGGGCACGGCTCACGAACGCCGAGCACATCGCGCTCGCGCCCTTCGCCACGCAGTGGGATTCGTTCAGCGACGAGCGCAAGCGCAAATGGCTGAAGATTGCGGCGCGCTACCCGAAGATGACGGCCGAAGCGCAAAAGCGCCTGCACGAGCAGATGACCGAGTGGGTCAGGATGACGCCCGAGCAGCGCCGCATCGCGCGCGAGAACTATCAGATTTCGAAAGGACTGTCGCGCGAAACGCGGCAGAACGCCTGGAAGGCCTATCAGCTGCTGCCGGAAGAACAGAAGGAACGACTCGCGGCGAGCGAGCATAGGCGGCGGCCGACCGTCGTCAGCGCGCCGCCGTCCGGCAAGAGAGAGCTCAAGGACATCAGCCGGCTCGTCAACGGCAAGGAACACCCGGCAAGCGGCGCAGCCGGCAAACCCGCGCCCGGCGCTTCAGGCGTGTCGGGCGCACGAGGCACGAGCGGCGCGCCGGCCGCGCTGGCGTCGACGGCGGTCGCGGCATCGCAGCCGGTCCTGCCGGCCATGCCGTCCGCCGCGAGCTTCGTGCCGGCGACGCCCACGCCGGTTTCGCCGGCCGATGCGCCGGCCGCGTTCCACGGCTCGTGAGCGGCCCGCAACGTTCTACGGTGGCGGCGGCCGCATACACACGGCGCACACGGCGCACACGGTGCGTGCGCGCCTCGCGGCATCTTCGTTTTCTGGGTCTTTTCCCTGATTCACGCTGCGGGACTTTTCCGTGATGCTCGCGGCTGATGCTGGCCTCGATCCTCCTCTGGTGCGCGCCGACCCGATTCGATGAAACAATCCGCTTCAGCTCCGAACGCCGCGCTTGCTTCGGCCAACTTGCCGCCTGAACCGGAACCGGCGATCAGTCGGCAGACGCCGGCGAAAGCGCCGCCGGAACCGAAAACAAGCGCGGACACGCCATCGCCCGCACCGGTCCCCACCATCCGCCGCCGCCTTGCGACGCTCGTCTACGAAGGCGTGATCCTGTTCGGCATTGTGTTTATCGCCGGCTATCTGTTCAGCACGCTCACGCAGCAGCGCAACGGGCTCGTCCATCGCGACTGGCTTGCGGCGTGGATCGGCATCGTCGTCGGCGTGTATTTCGTCTGGTGCTGGACGCACGGTGGACAAACGCTGCCGATGAAAACGTGGCGCTTGCGCGTCGTGCGCGCGAAAGACGGCGCCCCGCTGTCGTGGCCGCGCGCGCTTGCGCGCTACGTGCTCGCGTGGCTCTGGTTCCTGCCGCCGCTCGCGCTGCATCCGCTCTTCGAGCTCACGGTGCCGCACACGCTCGCCGTCGCGGGCCTCTGGTTTATCGCGTGGGCCGCTGTCGCACGGCTTTTTGCCGATCGTCAGTTTCCGCACGACCGGCTCGCGGGCACGCGCATCGTTTCGGTCACGCGCTGAGACGCCGGCCGCGACGCACCGCGTGCCGCCCGGCAGCGGCAGCGGCGCACGGCGCCTCGGGCACCCACACGACGCGCACGCAAGTCCGCAAGCGGATGCCAGTGCCGCAAGCCGCACCGCCTCGAGGCTTGTTTCGCGACTGCGCACATTGCATCCGTGTGACCGCAACGGTGAGCCTCGCCGCTGTATCGCGCGCACCACACGTCGGGTTGCGTAAAAAGAAATTCTCGTGAATGTCACGGCTCCGTCATGACGCAAATGTGCAATGCGGGTACTGCAACTCGACGCGCGAGCCATGGACCCCAAAACGTCCGCGACTTCCCTGTTCCGCCAGACTGGCCCGAGCGTCGACCCCGTCGGCTTCGGGCCCAACGCTCCCTCCGCCGCCGCGATTCCTCTGCCTCCGATTCCCGCCATTCCCTCCTCCAGCGACGCCCCGCACGATGACAATCCCGATGAAGTGCATCGCTACCGGACCATCTGGCTCTCGGATATTCACCTTGGATCGAATGGTTGTCAGGCATCCTACCTACTCGATTTTCTCCGGCATAACGAGTCGGAATACCTGTATCTGGTCGGCGACATCATCGACGGATGGCAGTTGAGGAAGGGCTGGTACTGGCCGCAGGCGCACAACGACGTCGTGCAGAAGATCCTGCGCAAGGCGCGCAAGGGCACGCAGGTGGTCTACGTGCCCGGCAATCACGACGAAGCCGCGCGCCAGTTCTGCGATCTCGCGTTCGGCGATATCCACGTGCGCGGCGAAGCGTTCCACACGACGCTCGCGGGCCAGCGGTTGTGGATCGTGCACGGCGACCTGTTCGACGGTGTGATCCAGCATGCGAAGTGGCTCGCCTATCTCGGCGACACGCTCTACACGCTGATTCTCGTGCTGAACCGCTGGTTCAACCGCATCCGCAGCAAGCTCGGCTTCCAGTACTGGTCGCTGTCGCAGTACCTCAAGCATCAGGTGAAAAATGCCGTGAATTTCATCTCGTCGTTCGAGCGCGTGATGACCGACGAAGCACGCCGCCGCGGCTGCGACGGCGTCGTCTGCGGCCATATTCACAAGGCCGAGATTCGCGATATCGACGGCGTGCTGTACTGCAACGACGGCGACTGGGTCGAAAGCCTCTCCGCGCTCGTCGAGACTTACGAAGGCGAACTGAAGGTCGTCTACTGGACCGTGATGCGCGCGCCGCCGGTCAGCGCGCAGAAGGCCCGCGCGACCGCGTAGTGCGGGCAAGCACGGCTCTCGCGCCGTTGCCCTGGGAGACATCGCAGGCACACAGCGCGAGAGCCAGGCTCCCTCGTTTACCCGTCTGTCCCACTTCTTTCGACAAGGGCCACACCGATGAAGATCATGATCGTCACCGATGCATGGGAGCCGCAGGTCAATGGCGTGGTTCGCACGCTGAAGAACACGACGCGCGAACTGACCGCGCTCGGCCATCGCATTGAAATGCTGACGCCGCTCGAGTTCAAAACGATTCCGTGCCCGACCTATCCCGAGATTCGCCTGTCGCTGTTCCCGAAGCGCCATTTGCACCGTCGCATCGACGAATTCGCGCCCGACGCGCTGCATATCGCGACCGAAGGCCCGCTCGGACTCGCGGCGCGCGCCTATGCGATCAAACACAAGCTGCCATTCACGACCGCCTACCACACGCGCTTTCCCGAGTATGTACAGGCGCGCTTCGGCGTTCCGCTCGCGTGGACGTATCGCTTCCTGCACTGGTTCCACAAGGCATCGCTCGCGGTGATGGCGCCGACGCCGGTCGTGAAATCGGACCTTGAAAAATTCGGCTTCACGAACGTCGTGCTGTGGACGCGCGGCGTCGATCTCGACATCTTTCATCAGATGGACTCGAAGGTGCTCAATACCGCGCGGCCGATCTTTCTGTACGTCGGGCGCGTCGCCGTCGAGAAGAACGTCGAGGCGTTTCTGAAGATCGATCTGCCCGGTTCGAAATGGGTCGCCGGTGAAGGCCCCGCGCTCGCCGAACTGAAATCGCGCTATCCCGAAGTCAATTATCTCGGCGTGTTGTCGCAGCCCGAACTCGCGAAAGTCTATGCGGCCGCCGACGTATTCGTGTTCCCGAGCCGCACCGACACGTTCGGCCTCGTGCTGCTCGAAGCGCTCGCCTGCGGCACGCCGGTCGCCGCCTATCCGGTGACGGGCCCGATCGACGTGCTCGGCGATGGCGGCGCGGGCGCGATGAACGAGGACCTGCGCGAAGCGTGCCTCGATGCGCTGAAGATCGACCGCAACCACGCGCGCGCATGGGCCGAGCGTTTCTCGTGGGCAGCGGCCTCCGAGCAATTCGCCGCGCACCTGAAACCGCTGCCGCGCAACGCGTATCCGCGCGAAGAAAGCGCCGCCGCGTAACGCGCGGCTCACGCGAGCCAACCGGTCACTTTCCATGCGAGCCAGACACCCGCATTTGCTGCGCGCTTCGCAACGCGCGCAGCACGATGACGAAGCGCACAGCGCCGGCGACGATCCGTTCGCCGACATCCACGACGCCGACATCCACGACGCCGACATCCACGACGCCGACATCCACGAACGCGAACACGGCCGCGACGAACGCGCCGCGCATCGCGAGCCTGCGCAGAACGGAACCGCCACCCACGCTTTCGACGAGAGCGCGCGCATCGAGCGCATCGAGCGCACCGCGGCGGCCGACCCGGCGCGCATGCGCTATGCTGGGCGTCCGACCACGCCGAGGAAGCCCGCGATGCATTCCGAGCCGTCCACGCGCCGCGAGTCCGACGCGCACGAACCGCTTGGCCCCGACGATCCGCTCGCGCCCTTGCCTTTCAATCCGTACAAAGGCAACCGCGGCCTCACGCGTGCATGGCATGCGATGAAGAATTCGCTTGCCGGCTTTCGCGTTGCGATTCGCGAGGAAAGCGCGTTTCGTCAGGAACTGACGCTCGCGGCGATTCTCGTGCCGTGCGGTCTCGCCGTGCCCGTCGATCCGGTCTCGCGCGTGCTGCTGCTCGGCTCGGTGCTGCTCGTGCTGATCGTCGAACTGCTGAATTCGAGCGTCGAAGCCGCGATCGACCGCATCTCGCTCGAGCGGCACGAACTGTCGCGGCGCGCGAAGGATCTTGGCAGCGCGGCCGTGATGGTTGCGCTCTTCATGTGCGTGATGACGTGGGCGCTGATCGTCGGTCCGCTGATCGCGCGGTGGATCGGCATGCTGTTTCACTGAAAATCGGCGAGCGCGCCGCGAAGCCGTTCGCTGCCGCTTGCCTTCGCGTGCGTTCACTTGCCTTGTCTCGCGGCGCATTGCCGGATGCGTCGCTTCGCCGCCACGTTCGTCTCGGGTAAAACCCTGACCGCCCGGTCGGGAATTCGAACGGTCGGTTTATAATCTTCAAATGATCTCAGCAAACGCTGATCAGACGATTACACCTGCACCGGGCGGACGCGCCGCAGTCGCATGCGGCTTTTTCGTGTCGGCCCGGTCATTATCTGAGGGCAGGACGACATGGAAGCCAAACCTCCCCGTCGCACGCGCGAACGGATACTCGAACTGTCTTTGAAGCTCTTCAACGAGATCGGCGAGCCGAACGTCACGACCACGACCATCGCCGAAGAGATGGAGATCAGCCCGGGCAATCTGTACTATCACTTCCGCAACAAAGACGACATCATCAACAGCATCTTCGGCCAGTTCGAGCAGGAGATCGAAAAGCGGCTGCGCCTGCCCGACGACCATCGCGTGACGATCGACGAGATGTGGTCGTATCTGCAGTACATGGTGGAATTTACGTGGCGCTATCGCTTTCTGTATCGCGACCTCAACGATCTGCTCGCGCGCAACCGCATGCTCGAGATGCACTTCAAGCAGATCATCAGCCACAAGGTGCGTTTCGCGAGCCAGTTCTGCGAGCAGCTCGTCGAAGACGGCGAGATGGTCGCGACACCCGACGAACTGCGCGTGATCACGACCAACATCGGCGTGATCGGCACGTACTGGCTGTCGTATCAGTTCGTCATGAATCCGCGCAAGTACAATGACCCGGAGTCGATCCGCGCGGACCTGCATCAGGTCAGCGTGCAGATCGTGTCGGTAATGGCCCCGTATCTGCGCGGCCGCTCGCGCCAGCTGTTCGACGATCTCGTGTCGGGCAAGCTGCCGAAGCGCGAGTTCTACGACTACCTGCCGCCGCGCGATGCGGCGCCGTCGGCAGCGGCGGCTGCGCCGGTTGCCGCTTCGGTCAAGGGTACTGTCAACGCTGCTGCCGCAGCGGGCACGGAAGTCGCGCGCGAACGCAGTACGGTCAAACCTTGAGTGCGCATCGCACGCATCCTGAAGCAGGAAGTCCATTTTGATGAAAGCAGTATGTGTCTATTGCGGCTCCGCGAAAGGAGCCAACCCCATTTATGCAGAAGCGGCGCACGCGTTCGGCCGTGCCCTCGTCGATGCGAATCTCGCGCTCGTATATGGCGGCGGCAAGGTCGGCCTGATGGGCATGATCGCCGACTCGGTGATGGCGGCTGGCGGCCGCGCGATCGGCGTGATTCCGGAGCTGCTCGTCGACAAGGAAATCGGCCATCACGGCCTGACCGAACTGCACGTCGTGTCCGATATGCATGAGCGCAAGAAGATGATGGCGGACCTCTCCGATGCGTTCGTCGCATTGCCGGGCGGCGCCGGTACGCTCGAAGAGCTGTTCGAGGTCTACACGTGGGCGCAGCTCGGTTATCACCGTAAGCCCGTCGGCGTACTCAATATCGCCGGCTTCTACGACCCGCTGATCGCGATGCTCGAGCACACGGTGCGCGAAGGCTTCATGCAGCAGACCTACTTCGAGACGCTGCAGATCGACAGCGAGGTAGCTGCGTTGCTCGGCAAGCTGCAACACTACCGCCCGCTCGCGCAGGACAAGTGGTCGCAGCACCGCGACAAGGTTTGACGCGCTTCACGTGCGCGCGAGCCTTGATTCCCTTCGTTGAACCGATGAGGCAACCATGACCAAAGTCGTTCTGATCACCGGAGCGAGCCGCGGCATCGGCCGCGCGACCGCGCGGCTCGCTGCCGCGCTCGGCTGGTCTGTGGGCATCAACTATTCGAGTAACGAAGCGGCAGCGCGCGAAACGGCGGCACTCGTCGAAAGCGCCGGCGGACGCGCGCATCTGCTGCCCGGCAATGTCGCCGAAGAACCGGCGGTGATCGCGATGTTCGACGAATGCATGCGCGTGTTCGGACGGCTCGACGGCTTCGTCAATAACGCCGGCATCGTCGCGCCCGGCATGCCGCTCGCCGATATGGACGCCGCGCGCATGAAGCGGATCTTCGACACTAATGTCTACGGCGCCTATCTGTGCGCGCGCGAGGCGGTGCGGCGCATGGCGAAGGACCGCGGCGGCCATGGCGGCGCGATCGTCAATCTGTCGTCCGCGGCCGCGCGGCTCGGTGCGGCGAACGAATATGTCGACTATGCGGGCTCGAAGGCCGCCATCGATACGCTGACCATCGGTCTTTCAAGGGAAATCGGCCCGCACGGCGTGCGCGTGAACGCGGTGCGCCCCGGTCTCATCGATACCGAGATTCACGCGAGCGGCGGCCGGCCCGATCGCGCAGCGGTGCTCGGCGCGCAGACGCCGCTTGGTCGCGCGGGCAGCGCGGAGGAAGTGGCGGAGACGATCGTATGGCTGTTGAGCGACGCATCGTCGTATGTGACCGGCGCGATAATCGACGTGACGGGCGGGCGGTGATTGCGAGGACTTGCGCGGCCGCCGTCCGTCGGGCGTCCGGCCGCCTTGCCACTGCACCGCTCGACCATTAGAAATACCCGTTCGGAGCGCGCTGGAACCGCGCTAGAACCGCGAACCGCGCTCGCGCAGAAACGCCCTCTCCTCTTCGGTCGATTGACGGCCCAGCAACGCATTGCGATGCGGAAAGCGCCCGAAGCGCTCGATGACCTTTGCGTGCCGCACGGCTGACTGCGCGTACGACGGGTCGAGTCCCTGCGCTTCCAGCTCCCGATAAAGCCGCATGCATTCGCGCTGGCCTTCCATCGTTTCGTCGTGCTCGAACGGGATATACGCGAACGCGCGATGGTAGACCGTCGGCAGCAACACGTCGCTGCCCTCTCCGATCATATGCCGCGCGATGCTCAGGGCCTGCGCATCGCCATCGTACATGCGCGCCGAACCGCGATAGCAATTGCGCGGGAACTGGTCGAGCACGATGACGAGCGCGACGGACCCAAGCGGCGTCGCAAGCCATGCGTCGAGTTCATGCGCGAGCGCCGCTTCGATCAGTGATCCGAAACGCTCGCGCAGCATCGCGTCGAACGCGCCGCTGCGTTTGAACCAGCACTTGCGGTCCGTGCCATATTCGCCTGAAGCAGGCACGCCGAACCAGCAGTCGAGCACCTCGCGCGAGCGCGCATCGAGCGACGCATAGTCGGCTTGCGGCGAATACGCCGCCGCGCGGTTCGAACGCTCGCTCACACGAGTTCCAGCACGAGCCGGCGCGTGCGCGCACTCTTCTTTTCGAGCTTCGCGACGCGCAGTGCGCCGATTTCTTCCGTATTGCGCACATGCGTGCCGCCGCACGGCTGCAGATCGACGCCTTCGATACGCAACAGACGCACGCGGCCGAGCCCCATCGGCGGCTTTACGCTCATCGTGCGCACGAGCTCGGGCCGCGTGGCCATTTCGTCGTCGGTGATCCATTCGGTCGCGACGTCATGCGCGCCGCCGACGAGTTCGGCAAGCCGCGCTTCGACATGCTCGCGCTCGATCGGCTCGACCGTCGCGAAGTCGAGCCGTGCGTAGTCGGTCGTGATGCTGCAGCCGTCGACCGCATAAGGCAGCACCGCGCACATCAGATGGCTCGCCGTGTGCAGCCGCATATGACGGTAACGGCGCGCCCAGTCGATTTCGGCGCGTACGCGCTCGCCCGCGGCGAGGCGGGCAAGCAGTGCTTGCTGACCCGGCGCCGGCACGTGCACCGCGTCGTCGGGCGTCGCGCCTTCGAACTTCGCCTTGCGCGTGTCGGCGATCTCGATGCGCGTGCCGTCCGCGAGCACGAGCGCGCCGGCATCGCCGGCCTGACCGCCGCCAAGCGGATAGAACACAGTCTGGTCGAGATGGATGCCGTGCTCGTCGACGGCCGTGATCGTCGCCTCGCAGCCCGTCAGATATGCGTCTTCGCGAAAAAGTGCACGCGTCGCCATGGGCGAATCTCCTTGGTTTCGTGATTCGGTTCGTGCGTAATGTCCGGTGCCCGAAGCATGTGCCGCCGGCGGCATCGCGCGTGCCTCAGGCCCGACTCGGCTCTACCGTCGAGGGTAGAACACATGTGCTCAGCCAGGGCGGTTACGCATCCAGTCCGCCGTGTCGAAGAACGAATGCAGCAGCCGTTCGCGCAGCGTGTCGGACAAACCGACGTCCTGCATCGCCCACGCCATGCAGCGCAGCCACTGATCGCGCTCGCTCGACGCGATCGCGAACGGCAGATGCCGCGCGCGCAGCCGCGGATGGCCGAAGCGGTCCTCATAGTGGCTCGGGCCGCCGAGCCAGCCGCACAGGAACCAGAAGAACTTGTCGCGCGAGCCTTCGAGCGTCGGCGGATGCAGCGCGCGGATGCCTGCAAAATCGGGCTCGAGGTCCATCAGGTCGTAAAAGCGGTCGACGAGTTCGCGCACGCGCGCCTCGCCGCCCACGAGTTCGAACGCCGTCGGTTGGGCGATCGTCGTGTCGTTGGAGTCGGTCATACGGGAAAAGCCAGGTCATTGCAAACAAAGAAGTGCGCCGCGCTTCACGCGTCGCGCAGCGATTGAAGCGCCGGCCGCATCAGCACATGCCGCAAGCTCAGCCAGCCGCCGAGCCCCGCGCACGCGATTCCAGCGGCGATACCGGCCGGCAGCACCCACGGATCGAACTCGAGATAGAAGTCGAATACGCGCGTGGCGAGCAGCGAACCGACCACCTGCGCGCCAAGCGCGGCCATCAGGCCGGACAGCGCGCCCACAGCGACAAATTCGGCGATCTGCACCGCGCGTACCTGCCGGTGCGACGCGCCGAGCGCGCGCAGCAGCGCCGATTCTCGCATGCGTTCGTCGCGCGTGCCCGCCAGCGCCGCGTACAGCACGAGTACGCCCGCGACGAGCGTAAACAGGAACAGGAACTGCACCGCATCGATGACCTGCTCCATCACCGTCTGCACCTGCGCGAGAATCGGGCCGGTGTCGATCGCGGTCAGGTTCGGATAGGCAGCGATCAGACCATCGATGGCCGAACGCCGCTCGGGCGGCACATGAAAGCTCGTGATGAACGTCGCGGGGAAATCCTTCAGCGCGGCCGGCGGCATCAGCACGAAGAAGTTCACCTTGAACGAGCCCCAGTCGAGCTTGCGCGTACTCGTGACCGGCGCCTCGATCGACAGACCCGTCACGTCGAAGCGCAGCGTGTCGCCGGGCTTGACGCCGATCAGCTTCGCGAGCCCCTGCTCGATCGAGATTTGCGGTTTGTCCGTAGCGCCGTACCACTGGCCGGCCTCGATCCGGTTGTCGTCGGGCAGCTGCGTCGTGTACGACAGGTTGAACTCGCGGTCGACGAGGCGCCGTGCATCCTCGCTTTTGTAAGCGTCGGGATTCACGGGCTCGCCGTTGATCGCGGTGAGCCGGCCGCGCACCATCGGCGCCAGGTCGACCTTGGCGAAACCGTGCTGCGCAAGGTACTGCGTGACCGGCTCGCGCTGATCGGGCTGGATATCGATGATGAATTCGTTCGGCGCGTCGGGCGGCGTCGATTTGCGCCATCCCGCGACGAGATCGTCGCGCGTCATCGCGATCAGCAGCAGGCACATCAGGCCGATCGCGAGCGCGGTGATCTGCAGCGCGCTCGCATTGGCGCGCCGCTCGAGCGACGCGAGCGCATAGCGCCAGCCGATGCCGACCGCGAAACGCTCGCTGCGCACGACGCGCGCCGCGCCCCACAGCGCCACGCGCGCAACGCCGACGAACACGAGCAGGCCGCCCGCAAATCCGCCCGCGACGATCGCGCCGAGCTTCAGTTCACCGGCCGCGAGCACGAGCAGCGCCGCGAACAGCACGACGCCTAGCGCATACGCGGCCCAGGCGGTCCGGCCCGCTTCGCCCCACTCGCGGCGCAGCACGCGCACCGGCGGCACGCGCGTCAACGGCAACAGTGGCGGCAGCGCGAAACCGAGCAGCAGCACGAGCGCCGCCGCAATGCCTTCGAAGGCCGGCCACGCGCCCGGATACGGCAGCACGACGCCGATCAGGCTGCCGAGCCAGCGCAGCAGCACGAAGTGCCCGACAAAGCCGAGCGCGACGCCGACGAGTCCGCCGATGACGCCGAGCCCGACGAACTCGATCGTGAAGAGCGCGCGCAGCGTGCGCTGGCTGACGCCGAGGCAGCGCATCGCCGCGCAACTGTCGAGGTGCCGGCGCATGTAGCGATGCGCGGCCATCGCGATCGCAACCGCCGCGAGCAACGCGGTCAGCAGCGACACGAGCGTGAGGAAGTGGCGCGCGCGATCGAGCGTCTGGCGCACCTGCGGCTGACCGTCCTGCAGCGATTCGAGCGCGACGCCGCGCATCTTGCCGCCGTCGACGTGTTCGTGCGCCCATTTCGCATAGGTCTCGACCGACGCGTCGCTGCCCGCGACGAGCAGCCGGTACGTGACGCGGCTGCCGTAGGTAATGAGCCCGGTCGACGCCACGTCGGCATCGTTCATCATGAGCCGCGGCGAGAAATTGACGAAGGCGAAGCCGCGATCGAGCTCCTTCGTGATCACCGCGCCGATCCTGAAGTCGCGACCGCCGACTTTCACCCTGTCGCCGACCTGAACCTTCAGCGCATCGAGCAGTTGCTCGTCGACCCAGACCGTGCCGGGCGGCGGAATCGAGCGGGCCGCATCGTCGGGCGCCCCGGGCTTCGGTGCGATGCGCAGCGCGCCGCGCAACGGATAGCCGGGCGACACCGCCTTGATCGCGGCAAGCCGCGACATCGGATTCGCGGCAGTCGAGTTGACCATGCTCGGGAAAATCGCCGTAGTCGCGGTCTCCAGACCGAGCGACTTCGCCTCTTGCGCGAATTGCGAATTGACCGGGTGATCGGCGCGCACGACAAAGTCGGCGGCGATCATCCGACGCGCATCGCGTTCGAGCCCCTGATGCAGCCGGTCGGCGAGAAAGCCGACGCTCGTCAGTGCAGCCACCGCGAGCACGAGTGCGAGCAGCAGCATCGTCAGTTCGCCGGCGCGCCAGTCGCGCGCCGTCATCAGCGCCGCCTGGCGCAACAGGTCGCCGGTCGCGACGCGCCGGCGCGGCACGGGCAGCGAGCGCTGCGCTACGTGTGTTCCTGCTTCACGGGCCGGCGCGCTCAATCGTGCCGGCTCCGCGCTAGACGCGACACCATATGCGTCGCCATGCCGCGGAAGCCGCCCTGCACGCCGCGCCACAGCCGCGGCAGCACCCAGCTCACGACGACGAGAAAACCGACCAGCAGCACGAGGAAGACGACCGGCGCGAACAGCGCGAGCAGCAGGCCGCCGAACACCATGCCTTCCTCGGCCGTCGACGTGACGACGTTCGACACCGGCTCAGGCGACAGATTGATCAGTGCGCGCGTACCGGCCTTCGTCAGATGCGCGGTGCCGGCGAGCGTGCCGCCCGCGAGCGCGGCCACCGTCAGCAACGCCGGATCGGCATGGCCGAGCGCACCGGCCGCGAGCACGGCGCCGGCCGGAATGCGGATAAACGTATGGATGGCATCCCACAGCGAATCGAACGCGGGAACCTTGTCGGCGAGGAATTCGGCAACCGTCAGCGCCGCGGCGACGCCGATCACCCATGACGAACTGAGCGCGGAGAGCGTGTCGGGAAGATGGATCACGCCGAAGCGCGCGAGCAGGCCCGCGATCAGCACGGTCAGATAGAGGCGCAGTCCGCTGCCCCATGACAGGCCCGCTGCAAGCGAAAGGGGTTCAAGCATGGCGCGCCTCCAGAGACGCGCACGGTGCACGCCTCGTGCTCCTCGCGGCCTGCGGTGCGAAGCACGCCCGTGCGCTCCGCCCAGCCATTGCCGCCGAGTCCGCGCAGCGCCATGCCGCACGGTACGAGTTCAGGTTGGAATTGGGTTCATTATAGCCACGTCGTTTCGGAATCCGCCGATTGAAAGGCAGAACTGCTGTGGCGAAAAGCGGACGATGCGCGGCAGATTCACGCTCTTGCGGTGCCAGCAGGGCCGAACCGGATTAGTTGCGCGGGCAACCGGGTTGCCCGCGTGGCGTGCTCGATCCGTAATCGCTGAGCGCCTCGTCGACGCTCAGCGGTCGCTTGCAGACCGCTAAATGATCGCTCAATGACCTGAAGACAGCTTGAGCCCGATCAACCCGACGACGATTAACAGCGCGCTGGCGATACGCGGTAGCGTTACCGCCTCGCCCATCATCACGATGCCGAACACGAACGCGCCGACCGCGCCGATGCCGGTCCACACGGCGTACGCGGTGCCAAGCGGCAACTGGCGCATCGCGAGCGCGAGCAGCACGAAGCTGCCGAGCGCGGTGACGACGGTGAACACCGACGGCCACAACCGCGTGAAGCCATCGGAAGATTTGAGGCCGGCCGCCCAGGCAACTTCGAGCAGGCCCGCAATAAACAGAAGAAACCACGACATCAGGACGCTCCCACACGGTAACTGGGGTCGTCCCCGTTGATTCCGAACGCGTAAGGCCGTCCTTACGACATCGTAATTATATCAAACGGCATCTGATGAAACCCGTTCACATCTGCCAATCGATATAGTGCGCCGCACGCCGGCCTCAAGCCACGCCGACCAGCCGATACCCGACGCCGGTTTCGGTCAGGATATGCTCGGGCTGCGCCGGGTCGCGCTCGAGCTTCTGCCGCAGGTGCGCCATGTAAATGCGCAGATAGTGGTGGCTTTCGACGTGCGACGGCCCCCAGACGTCGCGCAGCAGCTGCCGGTGCGTAAGCACGCGGCCCGCATGGCGCACGAGCGTCGCGAGCAGCCGGTACTCGATAGGCGTCAGATGCACGAGTTCGCCGTCGCGCCACACCTGGCGCAGCGCGAGGTCGACCGTCACCGCGCCGAAATGCGCCTGAGGCGAGTCGCTCGCGCCCGCATGATTGCGCCGGCGCAGGTGCGCGCGAATCCGCGCGAGCAGTTCCGAGACGCCGAACGGCTTGGTCAGATAGTCGTCGGCGCCCGCGTCGAGCGCGGCCACCTTCTCGCTTTCCTGCGTGCGCGCGGACAGCACGATCACCGGCAGATCGCTCCAGCCGCGCAACTCGCGGATCACATCGAGGCCGTCGGTATCGGGCAGGCCGAGGTCGACGATCACGAGGTCGGGCTTGCGCGTCGCCGCTTCGACAAGCCCCTGCTTGCCGGTCTGCGCGTCGTGCACGACGATGCCCTCGCCTTCCAGCGACGCGCGCACGAAGCGGCGAATCTGTTTTTCGTCTTCGATCAGTACGACCGTGATACTCGGGTCACTCATGGCCAGGTTTCGCTAATGTTGTCGTTGTCGTCGTCGTTGTCGTCGCCGTTGTCGTCGCCGCTGTCGTCGCCGTCGCAGCGGGCGAGCGGCCGCCATCCGGCGGCTCGCGGCCCGACGGTTCGCCACGCGGCACGTCGCCGTCCTCGGCCGCGCGGCCGTCATCACGGGCGCCGCTTTCTTCTTCGGACTCGTCTTCGAGCGCCTCCGGCACCGGCGGCGGGGTCTCGACCGGCAGCGTGAACCAGAAGCGCGCGCCTTCGATATGCCCGTCCGGCGCAACCCGATTGGCTGCACCGATCTTCCCGTCATGCGCGTCGACGATCGCACGGCAGATCGCGAGCCCGAGGCCGATGCCGGGCTTCGCCGACTCCTTCTCGCCGCGCGTGAATTTTTCGAAGATACGCGACTCCATGCCGCTCGGCAGGCCCGGCCCGGAATCGTCGATCGTGACGCGCACGAACGGCTTGCCGTCCTGCTCGATCTGCTGCGCGCCTATCACGAGAGGCGTATCGGCCGGCGTGTACTTCGCCGCGTTTTCGAAGAGATTCGCAAACAGCCGCTCCATCAGCACCGCGTCGAGCTGCAGCAGCGGCAGATCGGCGGGCAGCCGGACCTGCACCGGATGCCGCTCGAGCACGCGCCGGCATGTGCGCAGCGCCGCGCCGACCGTCTCCTCGAGCAGCGACCATTGCCGGTTCAATTGCAGCCCGCCCGCCTGCAGCCGCGCCATATCGAGCAGATTCGTCACGATGCCGGCCATGCGCATCGACTCTTCATGGATCGCATCGACGAGGTCGTCGATCGCCTGCGCCTGCGCGTGCGTCGCTTCTTCGAGTGCGTCTTCGGATGTCGCCTGCGCGGCGGCGCCTTCGGCCGCATTCTGCGCGGCGCGCGCCTGCGCGAGCATCGACGAAAAGCCGACGATCGTCGTGAGCGGCGTGCGCAAATCGTGCGAGATCGCCGACAGCAGCGAGTTGCGCAGCCGCTCCGATTCCATGTTGACGAGCGCATCGCGCGCGATTTCAACGTAATGCACGCGCTCGAGCGCGAGCGCGATCTGCGCGCCAAAGGCCTCGAGCATGCGCTGCTGCTCGGGCACGTCGAGCTCGCGTTCGTCCTGCATCTTCACCGCGAGCACGCCGCGCGTGCGCATCGGCGCTTTCAGCGGCAGATAGAGCGCAAGCGCGGCCGGCAGCGTATCGGTGCCGTGTCCGGCCGGCTTCTGCTGGTCGTACACCCACTGGCCGACGTCGATATCGAGCGCCGCGCCGTCCAGCATGATCTGCTGGTCCGGGTCGTCGACCTTCTGGCGGACCCGGTCCGCGCTGTCCGGCAGCAAGATCGCGACACGCGCGCGGAACACCTCGCTCACGTGGCGGCTGCCGATGCCGATGATCTGCTCGGTCGTCAGCGCCGCCGCGAGTTCGCGCGCCATCGCGTACATCGCGCCCGTGCGCTGTTCGCGCCGCTGCGCGACGCTCGCCTCGCGGCGCAGGCTCGACGTCAGATGGCTGATCACGAGCGACGTGAGCAGCATGCCGAAGAAAGTCAGCAGGTATTGCGTGTCGGTTACCGACAACGACATGCGCGGCGGCACGAAGAAGAAGTCGAACGCGGCGACGCTCAGAAACGACAGCACCACGCCCGGCCCGCGCCCGAGCCGGACCGCGGCGAAAATCACGCCGAGCAGGTACAGCATGACGAGGTTCGCGAGATCGATATGCCCGATCAGCAGGCTCGCGATGCACGTGATCGCCGCGCAGATCGCCGCGGCCCACGCATAGGCGCTGCGCGGCGAGCGCCGTTCGCGCGCGGTGCGCAACGCCTCGCGCCATGCGCTCGCGTCGGCGTCCTGTCCGCGATCGCGTGCGTTGCCGCGTTCGGTCATCGCGCGGATCAGCGTCAGGTCGAGATCGTCGGCGCGCTCGGCGAGGCGTTCGGCGAACGGCCGCTGCAGCCAGCGCCGCAAGCCGCTGCGCGACGAGCCGCCCGCCACGAGCTTCGATACATTGCGCACGCGCGCATAGCCGACGAGCGTGCCGATCGCGTCGGCGCCCGCGAGCGTCGCGGTTTCCGCGCCGAGTTCGGCCGCGAGCCGCAGCGCATTGAGCGTGCGTTCGCGGCGTTCGTCGGAGAGCCGCTGCAGCTTCGGCGTTTCGACGTACACGGCGATCCAGTCGGCCTTCAGCGCAGCCGCGAGACGCGCGGCCGCGCGCACCAGCATCGGCGCCTCGGGCCCCGGGCCCACGCAGACGAGCAGCCGCTCGCGCGCCTGCCAGATCGGCTGGATCGAGCGGTCCGCACGGTACTCGCGCATCTGCGCATCGACACGATCGGCCGTGCGCCGCAGCGCCAGCTCGCGTAGCGCAATCAGATTGCCCTTGCGAAAGAAGTTGCGCACCGCGCGCTCGGCCTGCTGCGGCAGATAGACCTTGCCGTCGCGCATCCGGTCGAGCAGTTCTTCGGCGGGCAGATCGACAAGCGTCACTTCGTCGGCGCGGTCGAACACGCGATCGGGCACGGTCTCCCAGACGCGAATGCCGGTGATCTGTCCGACCACGTCGTTGAGGCTTTCAAGGTGCTGGACATTGACCGTCGTATAGACGTCGATGCCCGCGTCGAGCAGCTCGTAGACGTCCTGCCAGCGCTTCGCATGCCGCGCGCCGGTCACGTTCGAATGCGCGAGTTCGTCGACGAGAATCAGTTGCGGCTTGCGTTCGAGAGCCGCGTCGAGATCGAATTCGGCGAGTTGCCGTCCGCGATACGCGATGCGCGCAAGCGGCAACACGTCGAGTCCGTCGAGCAGCGCGGCCGTTTCGGAGCGGCCATGCGTTTCGGCAATGCCGACCACGACATCGACGCCTTCTTCCCTGCGCCGCCGCGCGGCCTGCAACATCGCATAGGTCTTGCCGACGCCGGCGGACGCGCCGAAGAATACCTTCAGCTTGCCGCGCTGGCGTCGTTCTTCTTCGCGCTGCAGTTTGCCGAGCAACTCGTCGGGATCAGGTCGGTTCATGCTTGAAGGGGCTCGTCAATCGGACAGTCGACGCCACCATGCAAACGTCAATCGCTCATGGTGACATGCCGGGTGCAAAGCAGCAAACAGACGCCACGCATACGCCAGGACGGAGCGAACCACGCCGCGCCACAAAAACGATCGGGGCGGCGCCCGCATGAGCGCCGCCCCCGGTCTCCCGGCAGTTGCGCGAATCAGCCGTGCTGCATCGCGTCGAGCGCGAGATTGAGCTCGAGCACGTTCACGCGGGACTCGCCGAAGATGCCGAACTGGCGGCCCGACGTGTACCGCTCGACGAGCGCCTGCACGTCGGACGGCTGCAGATTACGCGCCTTGGCGACCCGCGCGACCTGGTACGCGGCCGCGGCCGGCGTGATCTCGGGGTCGAGACCGCTGCCCGACGACGTCACGAGATCGACGGGCACGGGCTCCGACATATCGGTGCCGGCGGCCTTCAACGCATCGAGGCGGCCCTTCACGTTATCGGTCAGCGACGAATTCAGCGGACCGAGGTTCGACGCGCTCGAACCGCTCGCGTTGTACGGGTTCGGGCTCGTGGCCGACAGGCGCCCCCAGAAATACTTCGGCGCGTCGAACTGCTGGCCGATCAGCGCGGAGCCGACCACCTTGCCGTTCTGCCCGATCAGGCTGCCGTTCGCCTCGTGGTTGAAGACAGCCTGACCGATGCCGGTCATCACGGCGGGATACGCGAGACCGGTGATCGCAGTGAGCACGACGAACAGCACGATCAGTGGACGAAACATGGATTTCATGATGGTTTCCTCAATTGAACATCGCGCGCATCAGGCCCAGCCGCATGCGGCAATCACCATGTCGATCAGCTTGATGCACGGGAACGGCAGGATGATGCCGCCGAGGCCGTACACGAGCAGATTGCGGCGCAACAGCGAGGCGGCGCCGATCGGCCGGTACCTGACGCCTTTCAGCGCGAGCGGAATCAGCATCACGATGATGATCGCGTTGAAGATCACCGCCGACAGAATGGCCGACGCCGGCGTGGCCAGGTGCATGACGTCGAGCACGCGCAGTTGCGGATACGTCGACGCGAATGCCGCCGGAATGATCGCGAAGTACTTCGCGACGTCGTTGGCGATCGAGAACGTGGTCAGCGAACCGCGCGTCATCAGCATCTGCTTGCCGATCTCGACGATCTCGATGAGCTTCGTCGGATTCGAATCGAGATCGACCATGTTGCCCGCTTCCTTCGCCGCCTGCGTACCGGTGTTCATCGCGACCGCGACGTCGGCCTGCGCGAGCGCCGGTGCGTCGTTGGTGCCGTCGCCGGTCATCGCGACGAGGCGGCCTTCGGCCTGGTGCGCGCGGATCGTCGCGAGCTTCGCTTCCGGCGTCGCTTCCGCGAGGAAGTCGTCGACGCCCGCTTCGGCCGCGATCGCCGCGGCGGTCAGCCGGTTGTCGCCGGTCACCATCACGGTCTTGATGCCCATCTTGCGCAGTTCGGCGAAACGCTCCTTGATGCCGCCCTTCACGACGTCCTTGAGCTCGATCACGCCGAGCACGCGCGCCCCATGCTCGCCCTTCTCGGCCACCACGAGCGGCGTGCTGCCGCGCCGCGCGACTTCGGTGACGACGTGGTTCACTTCGGCCGGGAAACGGCCGCCGCGCGCTTCGACATAAGCCTTCACCGCATCGGAAGCGCCCTTGCGGATTTCGCGGTCCGCGAGGTCGACGCCGCTCATGCGCGTTTGCGCGCTGAATGCGATGAAAGTCGGATGCAGCGCCGCCATATCGCGCTGGCGAATATTGAAGCGCTGCTTCGCGAGCACGACGATGCTGCGGCCTTCCGGCGTTTCGTCGGCGAGCGATGCGAGCTGCGCGGCATCGGCGAACGCGTCTTCGGCGACACCGGGCGCCGGCACGAAGGCCGACGCCTGGCGGTTGCCGAGCGTGATCGTGCCGGTCTTGTCGAGCAGCAGCACGTCCACGTCGCCGGCCGCTTCGACCGCGCGGCCGGAGGTGGCGATCACGTTCGCCTGCATCATGCGGCTCATGCCGGCCACGCCGATCGCGGACAGCAGGCCGCCGATCGTCGTCGGAATCAGGCAGACGAGCAGCGCGACGAGCACGGTGATCGTCACGACGTGGCCGGCCTTGACCGCTTCGACCGCGAACATCGAGAACGGCAGCAGCGTGGCCGTGGCAAGCAGCAGCACGATGCTCAGCGCGACGAGCAGAATGGTCAGCGCGATTTCGTTCGGCGTTTTCTGACGCTTCGCGCCTTCGACCATCGCGATCATGCGGTCGAGGAACGCTTCGCCCGGATTCGCCGTGACACGCACGACGATCCAGTCGGACAGCACGCGCGTGCCGCCCGTCACCGACGAGAAGTCGCCGCCCGATTCGCGGATCACCGGCGCGGATTCACCGGTGATCGCCGATTCGTCGACCGACGCGACGCCCTCGATCACTTCGCCGTCGGCCGGAATCGTGTCGCCCGTTTCGACGAGCACGACGTCGCCCTTGCGCAGATCGGTTGCCGTCGTGATGCGGATCGGCGCCTTCGGATGCGGCTCGTTGAGCTTCTTGGCCATCACGTCTTTCTTCGCGCTGCGCAGCGACGCCGCCTGCGCCTTCGAACGGCCTTCGGCGAGCGCCTCCGCGAAGTTCGCGAAGAGCACTGTGAACCACAGCCACAGCGCGACGGCGAGAATGAAACCGGCCGGCGCCTCGGCCTCGCCCGCGAGCGCAGCGATCCACAGGATCGTGGTCAGGATGCTGCCGACGTACACGCAGAACATGACCGGATTGCGGAACTGCGTGCGCGGCGTCAGTTTCTTGAAGGAGTCCACGATCGCCGGGCGGATCAGCGCCGGGTCGAACATGGACCGGGTTGCGGAATGTTCAGTCATTTCTTCCTCGAATAATTCTGTCTGCAGGCCCCGCCATCAATGGCCGAGAACCATCATCAGCTGCTCGACGCCGGGACCGAGCGCGAGCGCCGGTACGTAGGTCAGCGCGCCGACCAGCAGCACGGTGCCGAGCAGCAGCGCGACGAAGAGCGAACCGTGCGTCGGCAGCGTGCCGCCCGTGACGCCAAGGCGCTTCTTCTCCGCGAGCGAGCCGGCGATCGCGAGCACCGCGATCAGCGAGCCGAAGCGGCCGAACCACATGCAGATACCGAGCGCCACGTTGTAGAACGGCGTGCTCACCGTCAGGCCGCCGAATGCACTGCCGTTGTTGTTCGCGGCCGAGCTGAACGCGTAGAGGATCTCCGAGAAGCCGTGCGGGCCCGGGTTCAGGATGCCGGCCTTGCCCGCATCCGTGAGCACGCCGACCGACGCGCCGACCAGCACGAGCAACGGCGTCAGCAGGATCACGATCGACACCATCTTCATTTCGTACGCTTCGATCTTCTTGCCGACGTATTCGGGCGTGCGGCCGATCATCAGGCCTGCGACGAACACCGCCAGCAGCGCGAACGCGAGCGCACCATAGAGACCGGAACCCACGCCGCCGAACACCACTTCGCCGAGCTGGATCAACAGCATCGGGACGAGGCCGCCCAGCGGAGTAAGCGAGTCGTGCGCGTTATTGACCGCGCCGCACGAAGCCGCCGTGGTCGCGACCGCGAAGATGCCCGACTGCGCGATGCCGAAGCGCGTTTCCTTGCCTTCCATGTTGCCGCCGGACTGCAGCGCGCTCGCGGTCTGATCGACGTGCAACGCGGTGAACGCCGGATTGCCGACCTGCTCGGAACCGATCTCGACCGCAACGCATACGGCGAACGCGATCGTCATGAAGGCGAGCAGCGCGACGCCCTGGCGCTTATCGGCGACCATCCGGCCGAACACGAGACACAGCGCCGCCGGAATGAGCAGCATCGAGATCATCTGGACGAAGTTCGCGAACGGTGTCGGGTTCTCGAATGGATGCGCGGAGTTCGCGTTGAAGAAACCGCCGCCGTTCGTGCCGAGCATCTTGATCGCTTCCTGCGAGGCGACCGGGCCCATCGCGATCGTCTGCTTCGCGACCGGCGTATCGACCATCACCGGATTGCCCTTCGCGTCCTTGACCGGGTTGCCTTGCGCGTCGACCTTCGGCGCTGAATACGTAGTGGTCTGCAGCGTAGGCACATCTTCGTAGGCCTTGAAGTTCTGGATCACCCCCTGGCTCATGAGGACCACGGCAATGACGACCGACATCGGGATCAGCACGTACAGCGTCACGCGCGTGATATCGACCCAGAAGTTGCCGATGGTTTTGGCCGAATGGCGCGCGAAGCCGCGGATCAGCGCGATCACGACGACGATGCCGGTGGCCGCCGACAGGAAGTTCTGCACGGTGAAGCCGAGCATCTGCGTCAGATAGCTGACCGTCTGCTCCCCCGAGTAGTCCTGCCAGTTCGTGTTCGTGACGAAGCTGATCGCGGTATCGAATGCGCCGTCGGGCGTCATCGCGCCAAGCGCTTGCGGATTGCCCGGCAAGAAGCCTTGCACGCGCAGGATCAGATACAGGGCCACGAGGCCGAGCACGTTGAAGGCGAGCGTCACGATCGTGTATTGCTTCCAGCCCATCTCGGCCGACGCATCGACGCCCGCGATGCGATACAACAGCTTTTCGAGCGGGCCGAACCAGCGCACGACACGCGACGAGCCGTCCATGACACGCGTGATGTAGCCCGCGACCGGCACGGATAGCGCGAGCAGGACGACGATATAGATCGTCGTCTGCAAGACATTGTTGGCGTTCATTCAATGTCCTCCGCGCGCAGCAGCGCATAAACCAGATAAACGAAGAGGAACGCCGTCGCGGCGCCCGATAGCCAGAGGATCCAGTTCATGAGCGCGCTCCCTGTCCCCGCCGGAATTGCATCAGCTTCGAGCAGCCGGCGACGAGCCCGAAGGTGAGCACCGTGATGACCACGAGGCCCCCGACATACAGCACATCCATCTCATGTTCCCCATTGTTGGCTATGGATGCGGAACGTTATGCCGATTCGGATAAAGGCCTGGTCAAAGATCGCTGGAGCGATATAAAAATGGCGTAAACAAAAAGCCGTTCCACGGCGACATGGAACGGCTTTGAAAGTGATGCGACGAGCGCTGCGAAAGCCCCGGAGCCCCGCGGCATAGGGCTGTGCGAGGCGCAGCGGCGACTCGTACGCGCGGTAAAAAGCAAGGATCCGCTAAGGAACCTTTAACACGGCGCCACGCGCGTCGATCCGGTTTCCTCGATCAGGGCACGAGTATCGTCGAGCCCGTCGTGCGACGCGCTTCGAGGTCTTCATGCGCCTTGGCGACATCGGCGAGCGCGTAGCGCTGGTTCACGCTCGTTTTCACCCTGCCCGATACGAGCATGTCGAACAGTTCGGCCGACATCGTTTCGAGGTCGCTGCGCTTGCCGATATAGGAAAAGAGCGTCGGCCGCGTGAAAAACAGCGAGCCGCGGCTTGCGAGTTCCTGTGAATCGATCGGCGGCAACGGACCCGACGAACTGCCGAACGAGACGAACATGCCGAGCGGCGCGAGGCAGTCGAGCGACGCGATATACGTGTCCTTGCCGATCGAGTCGTAGACGACCGGCACGCCGGCGCCATTCGTCAGCTCGCGCACGCGCTTCGTGAAGTTTTCGCGCGTGTAGACGATCGGGTGGTCGCAGCCGTGCGCCTTCGCGAGCTCCGCCTTTTCGTCCGAGCCGACCGTGCCGATCACGGTCACGCCGAGCGCCTTCGCCCACTGGCAGACCAGCAGGCCGACGCCGCCCGCGGCCGCCTGGATCAGGATCGTATCGCCGGCCTTCACGCGATACGTGCGGCGCAGCAGGTATTGCGCGGTCAGACCTTGCAGCATGACCGACGCCGCTTCGTCGTAGCCGATCGCATCGGGAATCTTCACGACCTTCGCGGCCGGCATCACGCGCTCCTGCGCATACGCGCCCGGCGGTCGCTCCGCGTATGCGACGCGGTCGCCCTCCTTGAACTGCGTGACGCCTTCGCCGACCGCGACGACTTCGCCGGCGGCCTCCATGCCGAGCCCGCCCGGCAGCGGCAACGGATACAGGCCGTTGCGAAAATACACGTCGATGTAGTTGAGGCCGACCGCATGCTGCCTGATGCGGATTTCACCCGCACCCGGGTCGCCCACGTCGACGTCGACCCACTTCATCACGTCGGGGCCGCCCGTCTTGTCGAATCGTATCGCCTTGACCATCGTTGCCGTTCTCCAGTGCGTCCAGCTCGTTCAGATGTGCTGCGTCATGCGCAGCGCCAGTACATCGAGAATCATCCGTGCGGTCGAGATATTCGTCGCGCACGGCACGTTATGGACATCGCATGCGCGCACGAGCGCGTTGATATCGGGCTCGTGCGGCTGCGGCGTCATCGGGTCGCGCAGAAAAATCACCATGTCGACGCGGCCTTCGGCGAGTTGCGCGCCGATCTGCAGGTCGCCGCCGTTAGGGCCGGACAGCATCCGTTCGACTTCGAGTCCGTGCGCCGCCGTCACGCGCGCCCCCGTCGTACCGGTCGCAAGCAGATCGCAGCGCTTCAGCGTATCCACATATTCGCCGGCGAGTTTGACGATGTCGTCTTTTTTATGGTCGTGCGCGATCAGCGCGATGCGTGCCGTCATCTATCGGTTCCCCCCTGATGCCTGTTGCTCGAGTATGGTTGTCGTTGCGCGTGCGTTGCGCCCGTTGCAGGTCTGCCGGAGGTTGCCCGTTCCGGAAGTTGCCCGTTCAATAAGTGCCCGGATAAGCGCCGCCGTCGATCAGCAGATTCTGCCCCGTGATATAGCCCGCGTGCACGCTGCACAAAAATGCGCAGGTACGGCCGAATTCGTCCGATGTGCCGAAACGGCGCGCCGGAATGCCGGCCACGCGCCGCGTGCGCGCTTCTTCCATGGTGATGTTTTGCGCCTTCATCTGCGCAGCCATCGTGGCCGCAATGCGATCGGTATCGAAGGCGCCGGGCAGCAGATTGTTGATCGTCACGCCGTGCGGCGCGACCTTGCGCGCGACGCCGGCCACGAACCCGGTCAGGCCCGAACGCGCGCCATTGGAAAGACCCAGGGTATCGATCGGCGCCTTCACCGACGAACTCGTAATGTTGACTACGCGCCCGAAACCGCGCGAGATCATGCCGTCGATCGTCGCGCGAATCAGCTCGATCGGCGTGAGCATGTTCGCTTCGAGCGCGCTGATCCAGTCGTCGTGCGTGAAGCTGCGAAAGTCGCCGGGCGGCGGACCGCCGGCGTTGGTCACGAGAATATCGGGCTGCGGACACGCGGCGAGCGCGGCCGCGCGGCCCTCGGGCGTCGTGATGTCGCACGCGATGGTCTTGACGGTTGCACCGCTTTTTGCGGCAACGGTCGCGCGAATTTCTTCGGCCGTCTTCTCGAGCGTATCAGCGGTGCGCGCGAGGATCACGATATGCACGCCTTCGGCTGCCAGCGCCTCGGCGCAACCGCGGCCAAGCCCCTTGCTCGCCGCGCAAACCAGCGCGGTGCGCCCTGCAATTCCCAGATCCATAAGATGCCTCCTCGTTGAATGTCGCTGTCGCGTTTGCCTGTCGCGTTTGCTTGGGCGTTTGCTTGGGCGTTTGCTTTGGCGTTTGCCCGTCGCGTCTCTGTCGTCGATGGGCGTTGCCCGTTATGCGCACCGGACATCCCGACGGCAAGCGCCCGCAAATGTCCCCGATTCTAGAAGAATCGACGCGACGCTGCCGACGCCGACTTATCCGGTCAATCGCATTGAAGGGTTTGCCAAATGGGTTCGCCGAATGGCCGTCCTGGAAATCTCGTGTTTCTTCTGCCAATACTTTCGGTAAACTTGCACGAGTGGCGCACCGGTCCGACGGTCCGTCTCCCATCCCTTCGCCTCGCGCCGCGCCATGACACAGGACAGCCGTTTTCCCAATCTGTTTATCCTCGACCACCCGCTGATCCAGCACAAACTCACCCATATGCGCGACCGCGATACGTCGACGCGCACATTCCGCGAGTTGCTGCGCGAAATCACCTTGCTGATGGGCTACGAGATCACGCGCAACCTGCCGATGACCACGCGCCGCGTCACCACGCCGCTCGTCGAGGTCGATGCGCCGGTCATCGCCGGCAAAAAGCTCGCGATCGTCCCCGTGCTGCGCGCGGGCGTGGGCATGTCCGACGGGCTCATGGAGCTGATTCCGTCGGCGCGAGTCGGCCATATCGGCGTCTATCGCGACGTCGACCATCGGCCGGTCGAGTACCTCGTGCGGCTGCCCGATCTCGAAGACCGCATCTTTATTCTGTGCGACCCGATGGTCGCAACCGGCTACTCGGCCGTTCATGCGGTCGATGTGCTCAAGCGCCGCGGCGTGGCCGGCGAGAACATTTCATTTCTTGCGCTCGTCGCGGCGCCCGAAGGGGTCAAGGTCTTCCACGGCGCGCATCCCGATGTGAAGCTCTTTGTCGCGTCGCTCGATTCGCATCTGGACGAGCACGCTTATATCATCCCGGGCCTCGGCGATGCCGGCGACCGGCTGTTCGGCACGAAGAACTAGCGCCCGAGCGCACCTGCCCGCACCTGTGCAGCCTCGGGCGCCCGCGCGGGCGTCACGCGATTCGGCCCGCGCGAGGCGCGTTCCGGCGGTTCTCGCGCAATGCCGCGTACGCGCCACGCATCCGCCGCGCATCGGCGCCATGATAAAATCGCAGTCCGCGCATGGAGCGGCTCGCCCTGCCTGAACTGCCCCGCACATCGCCGCCCGCACGTCGCGCTCTCACGTAGGCAGCGTACGGCACGCCGGGCACTGAGAGGACACCGGGCGGACACCGGGCGACACTGAGTGGCATCCGGCAAAACAGGTCCATCAAGGGTCCGCGCAGCTGAGCTTGGACCGAGGCGCGTCTCGCGAAACGCGCCCACATTGCACACAATCACGCGACGACAAATTGCACATGCGTGCGCCCCGCTGGCGCGCGCGCTGGAGAAAAGTATGGCGGGTCATTCGAAATGGGCCAACATCAAGCATAAGAAAGCAGCGGCCGATGCCAAGAAGGGCAAGGTGTGGACGCGGCTTATCAAGGAAATTCAGGTCGCCGCGCGCATGGGCGGCGGAGAGATCGACTCGAACCCGCGTCTGCGGCTCGCGGTCGACAAGGCGTACGACGCGAACATGCCGAAGGACAACATCAACCGCGCGATCCAGCGCGGCACCGGCGGCGTCGACGGCGCGAACTACGAGGAAATCCGCTACGAAGGCTACGGCATCGGCGGCGCGGCGATCATTGTCGATACGATGACCGACAACCGCACGCGCACGGTCGCCGAGGTGCGGCACGCGTTTTCGAAGTTCGGCGGCAATATGGGCACGGACGGCTCGGTGTCGTTCATGTTCGATCACGTCGGCCAGTTCCTGTTTGCGCCCGGTACAGCCGAAGACAAGCTGATGGAAGCAGCGCTCGAAGCGGGCGCCGACGACGTCGTGACGAACGAAGACGGCAGTATCGAAGTGCTGTGTCCGCCGAACGACTTCCCGAAGGTCAAGGCCGCGCTCGAAGCGGCCGGCTTCAAGGCCGAACTCGCCGAAGTCACGATGAAGCCGCAGACGGAAGTCGAGTTCGCCGGCGACGACGCGGTGAAAATGCAGAAGCTCCTCGATGCGCTCGAGAATCTCGACGACGTGCAAGAGGTGTACACAAACGCAGCGATCGTCGAAGAGTGACGCGTTGACGGCCGCACCGCCGTTCCATACCAGGCGGCGGTCTGGCATCGGTTTCGCGATTTGTGTTGGCTTCGTCACAGGCGTTCGATGCGAGTTATGCGAATCTTGCAGGTATTCACGGCCGGCGGCGCACCAGCAGCCCGCTCCAGCAGCCTGGCCAGCCGTTCATGGTTGATAGCATTCGGGGAATTTCATGAAGTTACTCGTCGTCGGATCCGGCGGTCGCGAACATGCGCTCGCGTGGAAGCTCGCGCAGTCGCCGCGGGTCCAGCTCGTCTATGTCGCGCCGGGCAATGGCGGCACTGCGCAGGATGAGCGTCTGCGCAACATCGACATCGTCGATCTGAACGCGCTCGCCGACTTCGCGGAGAAGGAACAGATCGCCTTCACGTTAGTCGGGCCGGAACAGCCGCTCGCCGCCGGCATCGTCAACCTGTTCCGTTCGCGCGGGCTCAAGATTTTTGGACCGTCGCGCGAGGCCGCACAGCTCGAAAGCTCGAAGGATTTCGCGAAGGCGTTCATGAAGCGCCACGCGATTCCGACCGCTGAATACGAAACCTTCGCCGACACGGCTGCCGCGCACGCGTATATCGACGCGAAAGGCGCGCCGATCGTGATCAAGGCCGACGGGCTCGCCGCGGGCAAGGGCGTCGTGGTCGCCCAGACGCTCGACGAGGCGCACGCGGCCGTCGACATGATGCTGTCGGACAATAAGCTCGGCGACGCCGGCGCGCGCGTCGTCATCGAGGAATTCCTCGCCGGCGAAGAAGCGAGCTTTATCGTGATGGTCGACGGCAAGCACGTGCTGCCGCTTGCCTCGAGTCAGGACCACAAGCGTCTGCTGGACGGCGACGCAGGCCCGAACACGGGCGGCATGGGCGCCTACTCGCCCGCGCCGATCGTCACGCCGCAACTGCATGCGCGCGTGATGCGCGAAATCATCCTGCCGACCGTGCGCGGCATGGAAAAGGAAGGCATCCGCTTTACCGGCTTCCTGTATGCGGGCCTGATGATCGATGCGCAGGGCAATCCGCGGACGCTCGAATTCAACTGCCGGATGGGCGACCCGGAGACCCAGCCGATCATGGCGCGCCTCAAGGGCGATTTTTCGAAAGTCGTCGAGCAGGCCATTGCCGGCACGCTCGACACCGTCGAGCTCGAATGGGACCGCCGCACGGCGCTTGGCGTCGTACTCGCCGCGCACAACTATCCGGACACGCCGCGCAAGGGCGACCGGATCAACGGCGTTCCGGCCGAAACCGCCGATGCGGTGACGTTCCACGCGGGCACGACGCTCGCGAACGGCAAGCTCTCGACGTCGGGCGGACGTGTTTTGTGCGTCGTCGGGCTCGCCGACTCGGTACGCAGCGCGCAGTCGGTTGCGTACGAGACGATCAACCAGATTTCGTTCGACGGGATGCAGTACCGGCGCGACATCGGTTATCGCGCGGTCAATCGCAAGCATTAGCAGGCAAGGCAGAACACCGCAGGACATCGGCGGTCGGTCCGATTGCCTGTCCAGAGGCGGCGTCCCCACTCTCGGGTGCCCGACCGCCCCGCCGGCGCTAAACTTCGCTCATTCGTGCGATGAACGGATTCCGACAAGCGCGCCGGCGCGCCGTTGAGCGCCGCGGCTCCTGCGAAACCGGCATTTACCGTTTATCGTCGGCATACGCATGACAGAATACGGCGCGTTGCCTGCCGACGCGGCCGGTTTTATCGGGCGCGTCCCCGGCTTTCCTTTTGACGAACAATCCGCCGCGCGAACCGGCATCACGCGCGGCCCCCACAGACCGATGACAGATTCGACTTTCGACGCGGCGGCCGTGCGCAACTGGCTGCAGGGTCTGCAAACCCGCATTGCCGATACGCTCGGCGCATTCGACGGCGTTCCGTTCGCGACCGACACCTGGCAGCGCGCCCCCGGCGGCAAACTGCGCGGCGGAGGCTGCACGCGCATTCTCGAAGGCGGGCGCTTTTTCGAGCGCGCGGGCATTGGCTTTTCCGACGTCGCCGGCGACGCGCTGCCCGCGTCGGCCAGCGCACTGCGCCCGCAACTGGCAGGCCGCGGCTTCGAAGCGGCAGGCGTTTCGCTCGTGCTGCACCCGCACAATCCGTACTGCCCGACCGTGCATATGAACGTGCGGATGCTCGTCGCGACGAAGGACGGCGAGCCGCCGGTGTTCTGGTTCGGCGGCGGCATGGATCTCACGCCCTTTTACGGCTACGAAGAAGACGCGCAGCATTTTCACCGCACGTGCCGCGACGCGCTGCAGCCGTTCGGCGCGGACCTGTACCCGCGCTTCAAGCGCTGGTGCGACGACTACTTCTTCCTCAAGCATCGTAACGAAGCGCGCGGCATCGGCGGCATTTTCTTCGACGACTATGCGGAGCCAGGCTTCGAACAGTCGTTCGCGATGACGAAAAGCGTAGGCGACGCGTTTCTCGACGCGTATCTGCCGATTGTCGAAAAGCGCCGCAACCAGACTTACGGCGAGGCGCAGCGCGCGTTTCAGGCGTACCGGCGCGGGCGCTACGTCGAATTCAATCTCGTGTTCGACCGTGGCACACTGTTCGGGCTGCAAAGCGGCGGACGCACCGAGTCGATCCTGATGTCGATGCCGCCGGCCGCAAACTGGCGCTACGACTGGCAACCGGAACCCGGTACGCCGGAAGCGCGCCTCTACACCGACTTCCTCGTACCGCGCGAATGGGTCTGAACGAGACAGGCGCGCCGTTGGCGACGGCGCCACAGCCGCATAGGTCAGCCACGGCGGGCAAGCCTCTTGCGCGCCGCGTCGGCGTGCTCGGCGGCACGTTCGACCCGATCCACAACGGTCATCTCGCGCTCGCCCGCCGCTTTTCCGACGTGCTGCAACTGACCGACCTGATCCTGCTGCCCGCGGGGCAGCCGTGGCAGAAAGCCGGCGTGTCCGGCGCGCCGCATCGGCTCGCGATGACGCGCGCCGCCGCCGGCGCGCTGAACCTGCCGGGCGTGTCGGTCACGGTCGCGACCGACGAGATCGAGCACGATGGCCCGACCTATACGGTCGACACGTTGCGGCGCTGGCGCGAACGGGAAGGCGCGGACGCGTCGCTGTCGCTGCTGATCGGCGCGGACCAGCTCGTGCGCCTCGATACATGGCACGACTGGCAACGCCTGTTCGACTACGCGCACATCTGCGCGGCGACGCGGCCGGGCTTCGACCGGTCCGCGGCGTCGCCAACCGTCGCCGCGACGATCGCCGCGCGTTCGGCCAGTGCCGAGGTGCTGCGCGCAACCCCGGCAGGCCGCCTGCTGATCGATACGACACTTGCGTCCGACATTTCGGCAACCGATATCCGCGCGCAGTTGAGGCGTCAGCTCGACGAACGCGAACGGTTAGCGAACGACGCCGCAAACACGGCGGCCCGTCGCGCGAGCGGCCACGGCACGGCCCGCGGCGCGGCAGACCACACCGACACCGGCCCGGAAAGCGAGGTGCCCGCCCCGGTGTGGGACTATATTGTTCAACATCACCTTTACCAATCGTAAAAATGGATATACGCAAGCTGCAACGCACGATCGTCGACGCGCTCGAGGACGTCAAGGCACAAGACATCAAGGTGTTCAACACCAGCCACCTGACCGAGCTGTTCGACCGCGTGATCATCGCGAGCGGCACGTCGAACCGGCAGACGAAAGCGCTCGCGTCCAGCGTGCGCGAGAAGGTGAAGGAGGCCGGCGGCGATATCGTCAGCACCGAAGGCGAGGACATCGGCGAATGGGTGCTCGTCGACTGCGGCGATGCGGTCGTCCATATTCTGCAACCGGCGCTGCGCCAGTACTACAACCTCGAAGAAATCTGGGGCGACAAGCCCGTGCGCGTAAAGCTGGCCAACTCGAGCCCGTTCGGCGGTGCGCGCGTCGCCGACGATGAAGACGAAGAAGCTGAGGCCGTCGCGCGCCCGGCCCCGGCACGTCGCGCGCCGGCGCGGCGCCGCTAGGCGCATCGCATGGCTCGCGCGCGCCGGTGACGCGCGGCGCCACGCCCGTTTCCAATGAAATTGCATATCCTGGCCGTCGGCCACAAGATGCCCGACTGGATCGCCAGCGGCTTCGACGAATACGCGAAGCGGATGCCGCCCGAACTGCGCATCGAACTGCGCGAACTCAAACCGCAGCAACGCTCGTCCGGACGTCCCGCCGACAGCGTGATGGCCGCTGAGCGGCAGCGCATCGAAGCGGCGCTGCCGAAAAACGCACGCATCGTCGCGCTCGACGAACGCGGCAAGGACTGGACCACGATGCAGCTTGCCGGCGCCCTGCCCGGCTGGCAGCAGGACGGCCGCGACGTCGCGTTTCTGATCGGCGGCGCGGACGGCCTCGATCCCGCGCTCAAGGCGCGCGCGGACCTGCTGCTACGGCTGTCGAGCCTCACGCTGCCGCATGCGATGGTGCGCGTGCTGCTCGCCGAACAGCTTTATCGTGCGTGGACGATCACGCAGAATCATCCGTACCATCGGGCGTGAACGTGCGAGGCGGGTGGGCAACGCGCCAGGTTGCCACATCTGAAGCCGCTTGAACACGCTTTAACGCGCTTGCGTCCTGTTGCGCCCGCTTGCGCTTGCCTGAACTCGCCCGAACCCATTTGCCAGGATTCATTCATGCCAACGTCGTCCAACGGCCTCTATCCGTTTGTTTATCTCGCTTCGCAAAGCCCGCGCAGACAGGAGTTGCTGCAGCAACTCGGCGTGCGTTTCGAACTCCTGCTGCCGCGCCCGGACGAGGACGCCGAAGCGCTCGAAGCCGAACTGCCCGGCGAACGCGCCCACGATTACGTGATGCGCGTTTGCGTGGAGAAGGCGCGCGCCGCGCGCAAGCGCCTCGAAGCGAGCGGCCACGCCAGCGCGCCGATTCTCGTTGCGGACACAACGGTCACGATCGACGATGCGATCCTCGGCAAGCCGCACGACGCCGGCGATGCGGTCCGGATGCTCACGCGCCTTGCCGGCCGCGCCCACGAAGTGCTGACCGCGGTAGCCGTCGTCGATGCGGCCGGCGCGCAGTTGCCCGCCGTACTCTCGAGCTCGCGCGTGCGTTTCGCGCCGGTGACGCACGATGCGCTCACGCGCTATGCGGCAAGCGGCGAACCGCTCGGCAAGGCCGGCGCGTACGGTGTGCAGGGGCGCGCCGCCGAGTTCATCGAACATATCGACGGGTCCTATTCGGGTATCATGGGTTTGCCGCTTTATGAGACCGCTGCGCTACTGCGCGCGGCGCGCATCGACTTCTAGAACAACACCATGAACGAAGAGATCCTGATCAACGTCACGCCGCAGGAGACGCGTGTCGCGTTGGTCCAGCAAGGTGCCGTACAGGAGCTTCACGTCGAACGCACGCTGTCGCGCGGGCGGGTCGGCAATGTGTATCTCGGCAAGGTCGTGCGCGTGCTGCCGGGCATGCAATCCGCGTTCATCGATATCGGTCTCGAGCGCGCCGCGTTTCTGCACGTGGCCGACATCTGGCATCCGCGCATCGCGGGGCGCGCTCCAGGCGAAATGCCGCAGAACGTGCCGCATCAGCCGATCGAAAAGATCGTTTTCGAAGGTCAGACGCTGATGGTGCAAGTGGTCAAGGATCCGATCGGCACGAAGGGCGCGCGGCTGTCTACGCAAGTCAGTATCGCCGGGCGCACGCTCGTTTATTTGCCGCAGGAACCGCATATCGGCATTTCGCAGAAGATCGAGAGCGAAGCCGAGCGTGAAGCGATCCGCGCGCGGCTCACGTCGGTGCTGCCGGTCGATGAAAAAGGCGGCTATATCGTGCGCACGATCGCCGAAGATGCAACGAGCGAAGAACTCGCCGCCGACGTCGCTTATTTGCGCAAAACGTGGGCGACGATTCAGTCGCAATCGCAGCGCTTGCCGGCGACGAGCCTGCTGTATCAGGATCTGAATCTCGCGCAGCGCGTACTGCGCGATTTCGTCAACGACGATACGTCACGCATTCAGGTCGACTCGCGCGAGACGTTTCAGATGCTTTCCGAGTTCGCGACAGAATTTACGCCCGCGGTGCTCGCAAAGCTGCATCACTACTCCGGCGAGCGGCCGCTTTTCGATCTGTACAACATCGAGACCGAAATTCAGCGCGCGTTATCGCGGCGCGTCGATCTGAAATCGGGCGGCTATCTCGTGATCGACCAGACCGAGGCGATGACGACGATCGACGTGAATACCGGCGGCTACGTCGGTGCCCGCAACTTCGACGATACGATCTTCAAGACCAACCTCGAAGCCGCGCACACGATCGCGCGGCAACTGCGGCTGCGCAATCTGGGCGGCGTGATCATCATCGATTTCATCGATATGGAGAACGTCGAACATCGCGACCAGGTGCTGTCCGAACTGAAAAAGGCGCTCGCGCGAGATCGCACGCGCGTGACCGTGAACGGCTTCTCGCAGTTGGGATTGGTGGAAATGACGCGCAAACGCACGCGCGAATCGCTCGCGCACGTGCTGTGCGAGCCCTGCCCCGTATGCCAGGGCAAGGGGCAGGTCAAGACCGCGCGCACCGTTTGCTACGACGTGCTGCGCGAGATTCTGCGCGAGTCGCGTCAATTCAATCCGCGCGAGTTTCGCGTGGTCGCATCGCAGCAGGTGATCGACCTGTTTCTCGAAGAGGAATCGCAGCACCTCGCGATGCTGATCGACTTCATAGGCAAGCCGGTGTCGCTGCAGGTGGAATCGAATCTGAGCCAGGAACAGTACGACATCGTGCTGATGTAGGGCGGGAGATCGCTTTTTGCACCGCTTCCTGCTACTTCTCACTCCGCCTGGCATCAGGCTTCACCGACTGACTCACAACGGCTGATGCACGCGCAGCCAATCGCGCAACGCGTCGTTCATGCGCGTTTGCCAGCCCTCGCCGGTCGCACGGAAGCGTTCGATGATATCCGCGTCATAGCGGATCGAGACGAGCACTTTCGGCGACTCGAGCCGCGGCCGGCCGCGCGAGCCGAGCGGCTTCATCTGCCTGAATGCCTCGGCGGGGACTTCGAAGGTGTCGGGGTCCGCCGCGATTGCGCGATTGATTGCCTCGTCTTCATCCGAAGTCGGCATGACGATCTTCGATTTGCTCGACATAATTTCTGACCTCTCGCTGGTTCGCCTTGCGCAGACTGATGATATGCATCGTGTCGTCTCGCTGCGTGAAGACGACACAGAACAGACGCTCGCCAATGACGCCGTAGCCGATTTCCCGAACTTCGCGGTAATCGCGGCGCGTATCGACACAAGCCATCACTTCAGACCAGTCGAGATACGAGGCAGACGACAAATCGACGCCATGTTTGGCGAGATTGCTCTCGTTCTTCAACGAGTCGTAAGTAACGTGCATCTGCATTATTGTAGCTACCATAATTGGCGAATTGCAAGCTTCGATTGTAGCTAGGGTGAAAGCGCGCTTCGCCTCGGCCAGGTGGCATAGGATGAACTCTCGGTTACCGCGTAACCCGTGTCAGACGGGGCGTTCAGCGAGATGGCACGGCGTTTGCTGAATCCACTTACCTCACAGCACCCGGACCACCGCCATGCACGCCGACCGCATCGAAATCATCGAAGAGTCCACCGCCGAAGCACCGGGTTTCGGGCAATGCTTCGGGTCGTTCGCTGGGCCGGCTCCCGCGCCCGCCTGTGAATCCGATGCCGAACCGGGACCGACTCCCGTCGGACTGCTCACCCTTGGCATCGCTTGGCTATTCGGCCTCGAGGCGCTGCTCGCGGACGAGCGCCGCCCGAAACGCTAAACGAAGCGTTGCCGCACCGCGCAATTTCGTCGTGCTCCGTGTAGACGTTACAAGCCGTTACATTTTCGGAAGATTAGCGCCGCCGCCCGCACGCCGTGCGGATTGCCTGCGTCGCCTAGACTTTGTATGTGACTGGGATCAAAACGGAGGCTGCCATGGCTGAATCGATGGTAAGCGTCGTGATAGCAGTGGTGTTCATCGCTTTCGCGGCGATTCTTCTGACTCACCAGTTCAGACGCCATACCCATCGCGGCAAGACAGCCGACCGCACCGAAGGGCGCTTCGATCGCCGCCATTTGTGGGAACGGATGCGGCATCGGCATTGAGGACGCTCGCTGGCAGCACCCGCTGTGCAATATCGCGTTTGTAGCGAGGCCACCATGTCCGACGATAACGTCAGCTCGCAAACGGTCGATCATGAAGCGGTCGGCTACGAAGGATTCGAGATCCACGTGTCGACGCGTCCCAAACACAGCACCGACCGCTCGAATGGCGCGGGCTTTGCGTCGGCCGATGCACGCGAGCCTGCGCGCTACACGTACATCGGCTACGTTTGCCACCCGGGCGCTACGGTCGCGCTGCCCGGCCACACGGTGCCGTTTCATGCGGACGGCGACGACGCGTTCGCCACGGCGCAAGACGCATTCGCCGAAGCGCTCAACGTCGGCCGCAGCATTATCGACGGCACGCATCCTGATCTTTCGGTCTTGTCGCTTGTGACAAGCGGCGCGTGAGATTGATGTGCGCGCGAGCGTATAGCCGAGGCCCGTGCACGCCTACACCTTGCGTGCCGTTTCGTCTTGCAAAGCCGGTCGAAAATATCCGCACGGGCCTCGGTATCCTGCAGCCTGCGCGATCGCGCCGGCGACCGGTCAGCCGGTATCGCGCCATGTCTGCGGCATCTGCCCGCGCTCGCCGCGCTGCCGCTCGCCGCAGCCGAGCATCAGGCCCGCGAACGACCAGAATGCGAGCATGGTCGTTTGCCACATGAAATCGTCGGTTATGTTCTTGGTAATCATGCCGACGACAAGCGCGACGCCCGCCATGGCTATCCACAAGTTCACGCGCCGCAACTGCCAGAAACGCGCAATCAACGCCGCGAACAGCACGATCTGCAGCGCAAGCCCGATCAGGCCGGTTTGCAGCCACGTATTGAGAAACAGGTTGTGCGCATGCGTGAGCGCAACGGGCTCGAGCTTCAACAGCGCAGCGGGCATCACGCTGTGATACGCGAGACCTGGCAGCGGCTTGCCGAAACCGATGCCGAGCCACTCGTGCGACTTTGCCGCCGACGAATAAAACGCCCACAGGCGCGGGCGCGTGTCGCCGGCCATCGTATCGTCGATGCCCGATAGCGCGCGCGGCAGATAGAGCGCGTGGCCGTCGACCGTGAGCGCACCGCGCGGCGCCTGCACCATCGCCTCGCCGATTCGCAGGCGCGAACTGAGTTCGAGCGTGCCGAGCCCCGCGACCGCGACGATCACGATCGACACGGCGGCCAGCACCAGATGCCGGCGATAGAGCGGATAGAACGCGATCACGAGCGTCACCGCAACCGCCGGCCAGAAGAAACGGTTCAAGGTCGCAAGACCGATGAACAGGCACAGCACGATGCCGAGCGCCCCCACCGCCCGCCAGCGCGGCCGCGTCAGCAGCGTGCCGGCGAACAGCGTGAGCGCGAAGATCGCGAGCGTGCTCGTGTGGCCGACGCGCGCGTAGTAGTGCAACAGAAAGGTGTCGGCCGTCGGCGGCTGTAAACGGCCCCAGTAGACGACGCTCGTCAGCACGAGCACCGCACAGGCGAGCCACGCGATGCACACGAACCGCTCGGGGTGCGCGCTCTTTTTGCCGAGCACCCAGAACGCCCAGAATGCGACGAGCGGATAGAACACTTCGTCGAACCACGCGTGCAGGCTCACCGACGGCGCAAACGACCAGCCGATCGACGCAAGCGTCCACGCCGCCCATGCGGCGATCGGCAGTGCGAGCGGCCATTTCAAACCGCGCGCGCCACGCGCGCGGAACGCGGACCATGCGGCGGCAAGCGTGCCGATCGCCAGCAAGGCCAGCGCGATGTACACGATCGCCGTCATATGCGCGAACATCAGAACGAACAGGAGCACCGGGCACGCGACCCAGAGTGCGCGCTCGAGGCGCGCCGCGATCAGGCTCATTGCACCTTCACCAGAACGTTTTGCAGCGCATCGCACACCGCGGCGACGGACAGCCGGCCCATGCAGTCCGCGTGGTCGCCGCGCCACGCGACACAGGTCGTCGCATTGCGGTCGCAGCGCCGCACCCACTCGACCCTGCGGCGGAAAATAAAAGGCTCGTCGCGGCACGGCATCTCGGCGATCGTGACCGCGACAAACGGCACATTGCGCCAGTATCGGCCCGCGCCGTGAATCGACGCATTGCCGGGACCGAAGAGCGCGATGGTCGGCACGCCGACGAGGCGTCCCAGATGCGCGACGCCGGTATCGGGGCAGACGATCGCTTTCGCGCCGGCAAACAGATGCCACAATTCGCCGAGCCCGAGCCGGCCGGCAAGATTCGGATGATGCGGGTCGGGGTCGATCGCGCGGATCAATTCGACTTCGCCGGGGCCGCCGCTCCATACCGGCATATAGCCGCGCGCTTCGACGAACCGTGCGACCTCGAGCCAGCGCGCGTCGGGCCAGCGCTTGACCGCGGTGCTCGCGCCCGGATGCAGTACGACGTAAGGCCGCGCGAGCTGATCCGCATCAGGAAGTTCGACATGGGACGGCGCCGGCCAATCGGCAGGATGATAGGGGCGCGGTTCGTCGCCGGGCACGAGGTCGGCCGTCAGGTCCGCCCATGCGGCCGGTACGTCCGGATAGGGCACAGCTTCGTCGACGGGCCAGTTTTTCCACGCGGGCACGTCATGCGCATGCGCGACGATCCACCGGCACCCGGCGGCAAGCGCGAGCCAGCTATGCCGGTTGTCTCCGGCTACGATGCCGAGGTCGTACGGGCCCGAACGCAGCACGCCGAGCACGCTCGCCAGATCGCGCGGATCGAACGGCAACGCGGTCACGCCGAACGGCCGGCCCGCATAGAGCGGTGCGATTGCCTTCGGGCACGCGAGCACGATCTGCGCGTCGCGATACTGCGCGCGCAGCTTCGCGAGCAGCGGCGCCAGCAGCAGCGTATCGCCGAGCAACAGATGGTGTGCGATCAGAATCCGTTGCGGATGCAACGGCTTGCGGCGCAGCGGCTTCGCAAGGAGCCGCGGTAGCGCGCGTGCAAAAATTCGAATACGTCCAGCTAGTCGACTCATCGGGGTATCGGCGAGTTCATCCCGCCTGTCATCTTGCTGTACGCCGTTATCCGGCAAGAAGCCGCATTCCCCTGCTTACTTCTTCAGCGGTTTCAATCTGAACGGCCGCTTCACGCGCCACGCGAACCGGGTATATCCCAAAAAGTCGGCACACATTTACAGCAGGCTTCGATGTTCGGCCGGTCCGTCAGTGCGACCACATAGCGATTCAAGCCAGGTGAAATGGCGCCTGACGAAATGTGCCTGACGAAACAGGCGAAATACCGGAAATAACATGGAATTCGCCCGAACGACAGACCGGAAAAAGGCCAAAACACGAACGCCCGATCATAACATGCACCCTGCTCGAGCCACGACTTGAGCGGGCCTCCAGACGTGCGCGAGCGCTGTCCGGCCCGGAGCACGACGCGGCGGAAATCGGTGGAAAGCGACCGCAAGCGACGGCAAGCGACCGCGAGCGTCAAAAATCAACGGCGCTCGGCGATGCGCGTCGCGGCGCGCAGCAGCGCCTCGACATGGCTTGCGATGCGCGTGTCGTAAAGCACGCCGCCGCGCGCGACGTCCGCCGCCGAAGCCGAAGTCGCGCCACCCGCTTCCGCACGTTGCCGCGCAATACGCTCGAGCGTCGCGCGCAAGTCGGCCGCGTTGCCGGGTTCGAACGTATGCTTCGCGTGCGGCGCAATCGCCGTGCAGCAGCCGAGCGTGGTCGGAAAAACCACCGGCGTGCCGCACATCACCGATTCGATGCCGACGAGGCCGAACGGCTCGTACTTCGACGCGAGAATCGCGAAGTCCGCGGCGCGATAGCAGTCTTCGATATTTTTCGCGTAGCCGAGATGGCGCACACGCGCATCGACGCGCTCGGGCGGACGTCCGGCAACGGCCAGCACGAAAGGCGCATCGAGCTCGCGCAATGCGGCCTCGATCAGCGGCAAGCCCTTGCGGTCGTGGCTGCTCGACGGAAACAGCAGCACGATCTCGTGATCGGCAAAACCGAACCGCTTGCGCAGAGCCGCGCGCTCGTCGGCGCCGACCGGAGAAAAGCGCGCGTCGTCGACGGGCGGATACAGCACTTCGATCTTCGCATCGGCAATGCCGTAGAGTTCGCGCAGTTCGTCGCGCATCAGCTGCGAGTGCGCGACGATCAGTTTCGCATGCTCGTACTGGCTGCGTTCGAGCGCAATCTGCCGGACGTCGGAGCCTTTGTGCCGCCGGCCCGTCGCGCGCAGAAAGCCCAGGTGCGTGCCGCCGCAAATCGCGATTTCCGACGAATCGACACGATTGACGCCGATCAGCACGTCGACGCCGGCGTTGCGCCGCGCCGCGCGCAAACGACGCGAAAACCAGCCGTCGCGCCACTTGCCCGGCAGAAAAGACACGTTGATCCGATGCGCGTGCACCATCGCGGCTTCCGGCAACGACGCGTCGAAGCGCCGCGCAAAAAACTCCGGCGTCACGCCGGCCGCAACGAAACCGCGCACGAGATCCATCGCATAGCGCTCGAGACCGCCGCTGTGTTTCAGCGCGTTACTGGAGATGCCGATCTTCACGGTCACGCGGCGTTCTGCTGGAACTGGATCCGATGCAGATGCGCATAGAGCCCGTTATGCATCAGCAGTTCGCGGTGCGTGCCGCGCTCGACGATGCGCCCCGCTTCCATCACGAGAATGCGGTCGGCGCGCTCGATCGTCGAGAGCCGGTGTGCGATGACGAGCGTCGTGCGGCCTTTCATCAGCGTTTCGAGCGCCGCCTGCACATGGCGCTCCGACTCGGAATCGAGCGCCGAGGTCGCTTCGTCGAGAATCAGGATCGGCGCATCCTTGTAAATCGCGCGCGCGATCGCAAGGCGCTGCCGCTGTCCGCCCGACAGCATCATGCCGTTATCGCCGACCAGCGTATCGATGCCGTTCGCCATCGCCTCCACGGTATCCCACAGGTTCGCCGCACGCAGCGCCGATACGACGCGGTCGCGATCGGGCGTCTGCCCATAGGCGACGTTGCTCGCGATCGAGTCGTTGAACAGCACGACGTCCTGGCTCACCATCGCGATCTGGCTGCGCAGCGCATGAATGCCGTACTCGGGCAACGCCACGCCGTCGACGAGAATCTCGCCGCTCGACGGATCGAAAAAGCGCGGCAGCAGATTCACGAGCGTGGTCTTGCCGCTGCCCGACGGCCCCGCGAGCGCGACCATTTCGCCGGGCGCGACCTTGAACGACACCTGATCGAGCGTCTGGCGCTGCATCGGCCCGCTCGTGCCATAGGCGAACGAGACGTCGCGGAACTCGATCTCGCCGCTCGCGCGGTCGAGCGGCAGTCCGCCGCCGGCCGGCTCGGGCGGTTCGTCGATGAGCCCGAAGATCAGCTCCGCGGCCGTCATGCCGCGCTGCAACGGCTGGTTGACGTCCATCAGATGCTTGAGCGGCGAGATGATCAGCAGCATCGACGTCACGAAGGCGACGAAGCCGCCGACCGTCGTCTGGTCGGCCGTCGACTGCACCACGGCAATAGTCACCACGACCGCCAGCGCGATCGACGCGAGGAATTGCGTGAGCGGCTGCGCGAGGCCGCCCGACACCTGCATCCGCATCGAATAGCCGCGCAGGCGCTTGCTCATTTCGGTAAAGCGGTCCATCTCGTACTGCTCGCCGTTGTGCACCTTGACGACCTTATAGCCGCCGACGGTTTCCTCGACGATGTACGACAGTTCGTTCGTGAGCAATTGATGCTCGCGGTTCAGGCGCCGCAGCCGCCGGTTGATCTTGCCGACGAGCCAGCCGATGGTCGGCAGCAGCACGGCCACGATCAGCGTCAGGCGCCAGTTCAGATAGAACAGATAGCCGAGCAGGAACAGCACGGTCAGCGAATCGCGCACGAGCGTGACGAGCACGCCGAGCAGCACGTTCAGAATCTGGTTCACCTCGAACACGATCGCATTGATGACCGTGCTCGCCGTCTCGCGCTGGAAGAACGCAACACTGGTGTGGATCATGCGTTCGAACATCTTGAGCCGCAGGTCGAGCAGCACGCGGTTCGACACGTACGCGAGCAGATAGCCGGACGCGTATTGCGACGTGCTGCGCACGAGCGCAAGGCCAATTATCGCCATCGGCACGAACCATTTGGCGCGGTCGCTGCCGTGCGCGCCGAAACCATGATCGAGCAATGGCTTGAGCAGCGCGGGAATCGCGGCATCGGTGGCGGCGCTTGCCGCCATCGCGGCAATTGCCCCGACGACGACCCAGAAAAGCGGCTTCAGGTATGGCCAGAGCTTGCGCCAAACGTTCATGGCGGACGACGCCTGACCGGATCCGATCGGTTTGCTTAACGTAGGCTTTGCGCTCAAGACTTCCTCAGAATTAGCGGACCGGCGCATGGCTCGACCACGGCCTTGCTGCGTGCATCGCATGCGCCCCACACCGCGGATGCGCGCAAATGCGTCACTTCGCTGTCCGGCAAACAAAAACAGCATTGTATACTTGCGCGACCCCGCGACCCAGCACGCCCACCGCCGCCATCACGCATGAACGAACCCTCTCTCGGTGTCGCGATCATCACGAAAAACGCCGCTTTGCGGCTTGCGCAATGCTTGCAGTCGGTCGCGTTCGCCGACGAGATCGTCGTGATCGACGGCGGCAGCACCGATGCGACCGTGCAAATCGCGCGGGCGCACGGCGCGCGCGTCGTGATCGCCCCCGACTGGCCCGGTTTCGGGCCGCAAAAGAACCGCGCGCTCGAGGCGCTCCCGACCACCTGGGTTCTGTCGATCGACGCCGACGAAGTCGTGACGCCGGAGCTCGCGGTATCGATTGCCGCCGCCCTCGCCGCGCCGCGCGCGGACGTCTATGCGATCGACCGGCTGTCGTCGTTCTGCGGTCACTGGATTCGTCACTGCGGCTGGTATCCGGACTGGATTCCGCGTCTTTTCAGGCGCAGCGCCGCGCGCTTCTCCAATGACCTCGTGCACGAGCGGCTCGTGTTCGACACACCGGTCGAACGGCTGTCGGGCAAGCTGCTGCATTACTCGTACGAAGACCTGGAGACGGTGCTGCGCAAGCTCGACGCGTATTCGACGGCAGGCGCGATGCAACGTCATGCGGCAGGCCAGCGCGCCGGCTTCGGCAAGGCGCTTGCGCGCGGCGCATGGGCGTTCGTGCGAACGTACGTGCTGCGCCTCGGCTTTCTCGACGGCCGCGCCGGCTTCATGATCGCGGTGTTCAACGCCGAAACGGTGTACTACCGGTTTCTGAAGCTCGCGCATCTCGTCACGCGCGCACCGCGCGAGTAGCGACGCGCGCTGCGGCATAGCGCGCACGGCCCGCGCTGTTACGCGACGGCTTCGACCGCTTCGACACCTTCAATAGACGATTTCGATCGCGCTGCCGGCGAATTCGCCACGCAGCGCGGCGAGCAATTCATCGGTCGGCTTCACGCGCCACGCGTCGCCGAGGCGCACTTCGCCTTCCGCATGTTCGCTGCGATAGACGATCTGCACGGCAAGGCCGTTCGGCGCCGGCGCCGAAGCGCGTTGCCCGCGGCCATTGTCGTAGCCGCCATAGCCGTTACCGCCGTTGCCGCCGTTTCCATATGCGCGGCCGCCGCCGTTGGCGCCGCGCCCGCGCGCACCGGATGCAGAAGCGGAAGCCGGCTCGTCACCGGCCCCGCTCGCTGCATCGGCCGCCGCGCTGTACGCTTCGAGCACGCGTCGCAACGCATGCGCATCGGCATTGCCGTTCATCTGCACCTTCACGGCTTGCGCATAGCGGCTGCGCGCGGCACCGAGGTCCATCGGCGTATCGACAGTGAAACGGATGCCGCCCGTGAACGCATCGTTACGCGCCTGCCCCTGCACGACGAGCAATTCGTCTTCCTTGAACAGTTGCTTGTTCGCTTCGAACTGCTCGTTGAAGATCGTCACTTCGCACTGGCCCGTGCCATCGTCGAGCAGCGCGATCAGCATCTTGCCGCGCTGCGTCATCTGCGTGCGCAGCGACGAGATCACGCCGGCCACGAGCTTGTCGCGGCCCTCCTTGAGCTCGCCGATCTTCTGCCGCACGAAGCGGCGCACCTCGTCCTTGTACGCATCGAACAGATGTCCCGACAGATAGAAGCCGAGGGCGCTTTTTTCTTCCTGCAGACGCCGCTTGTCGGACCATGCCGGCTCGTCGACGAGTTCGTGGCCTTGCGACGGCGAATCGTCGCCCATATCGAAGAGACCCGCCTGCATCGCGTTCGCGCTCGCCTGATCGGCCGCTTCCATCGCGAGCGACACCGACGCGAGCAGTTGCGCGCGATTCGCGTGCAGCGTGTCGAACGCGCCCGCGCGAATCAGCGCTTCGATCGTGCGGCGATTGACGATGCGCCGGTCGATCCGCGCACAGAAATCGAACAGATCGGTAAAAGGCCTTTCCTCGCGCGCACGCAGGATTTCTTCGATCGCGTTCTGCCCGCTGCCCTTGATCGCGCCGAGCCCGTAGCGGATCGTGCGCGAGCGTTTGCCGTCGGCTTCGGCGACCGGCTCGAAGCGATACGCGGACAGATTGATGTCGGGCGGCAGCACCGACATCTTGTTGGCGATGCAGTCTTCGAACAGGATCTTGACCTTGTCCGTGTCGTCCATCGCGAGCGACATGTTGGCCGCCATGAATTCGGCCGGATGGTGCGCCTTGAGCCATGCCGTGTAGTAGGCGAGCAGCGCGTACGCAGCCGCATGCGACTTGTTGAAGCCGTAGCCCGCGAACTTCTCCATCAGGTCGAAGATCTCGTCGGACTTCGCGCGCGTGAGACCGTTTTTCGCGGCGCCCTCGGCGAAGATCTCGCGATGTTTCGCCATTTCTTCGGGCTTTTTCTTGCCCATCGCGCGGCGCAGCAGGTCGGCGCCGCCGAGCGAATAGCCGCCGATGATCTGCGCCATCTGCATCACCTGCTCCTGGTAGACCATGATGCCGTAGGTCTCTTTCAGAACAGGCTCGACGCGCGGATCCGGATACTCGACCGTTTCGCGTCCATGCTTGCGTGCGCAGAAGCTCGGGATCAGGTCCATCGGACCCGGGCGATACAGCGCGACGAGCGCGATGATGTCCTCGAAGCGGTCCGGCTGCGCGTCTTTCAGCATGCCTTGCATGCCGCGGCTTTCCAGCTGGAACACGGCGACCGTGTTGGCCTTCTTGAGGATCGTGAACGAGGCCGGATCGTCGAGCGGCACTTGTGCGAGCGACCAGTTTTCCTTCGACGGATCGAGCCGGCGGATATACCGCTCGGCCCAGTCGAGGATGGTCAGCGTAGTGAGGCCCAGAAAGTCGAACTTGACGAGGCCGACCGCTTCGACGTCGTCCTTGTCGTACTGGCTGACCACGCCGCTCTCGTCGCCTTGCGTGTAAAGCGGGCAAAAATCGGTGAGCTTGCCGGGCGCGATCAGCACGCCGCCCGCGTGCATGCCGACGTTACGCGTCAGGCCCTCGACGCGCTGCGCGAGTTCGAGCAGCTGATGCACTTCGTCTTCGTTATCGAAGCGCTCCTGCAACAGCGGCTCTTCCTTCATCGCGTCGGCAATCGTCACATGCTTGCCGGGCTTGAACGGTATCAGCTTCGCGACGCCGTCGGTGAACATGTAGCCGAGATCGAGCACGCGGCCGATATCGCGCACCGCCGCCTTCGCGGCCATCGTGCCGAACGTCGCGATCTGCGATACGGCATCGGCGCCGTACTTCTCCTTCACGTACTGGATCACGCGATCGCGGCCGTGCTGGCAGAAGTCGATATCGAAGTCGGGCATCGACACCCGCTCCGGATTCAGAAAACGTTCGAACAGCAGGTTGTAGCGCAGCGGATCGAGGTCGGTAATGCCAAGCGCGTACGCGACGAGCGAGCCCGCGCCCGAACCGCGGCCCGGACCGACCGGCACGCCGTTGTTCTTCGCCCAGTTGATGAAGTCCGCGACGATCAGGAAGTAGCCGGGAAAGCCCATCTTGATGATCGTGCCGCACTCGAAGTCGAGCCGCGCATAGTACGTTTCGCGCTGCGCGTCGCGCGTCGCCTCGTCGGGGAACAGCTGCTCGAGGCGCTTTTCGAGCCCTTCCTTCGACAACTGCACGAGGTAGTCGTCGAGCGACATGCCGTCCGGTGTCGGGAAAAGCGGCAGCTTCGGCTTGCCGAGTTCGAGCGTCAGGTTGCAGCGTTTCGCGATCTGAACCGTATTCGCAAGCGCGGACGGAATGTCGGCGAACAGCGCGGCCATTTCATCCTGCGTACGAAAGTGCTGATCGGTCGTGAAGCGCTTCGGGCGCCGCGGATTCGCGAGAATATCGCCTTCCGAAATGCACACGCGCGCCTCGTGCGCGGTGAAATCGTCGGGCGTCATGAACTGCAGCGGATGCGTCGCGACGACCGGCAGCTTCAGCGACGCCGCAAGCGCGACCGCCTGCTGCACATACGCTTCGCCGCCCGGCTGGCCGCAGCGTTGCAGCTCGATATAGAAGCCGTTTGGGAAAATGCGCGCCCAGCGCCCGGCATTGCGTCTGGCCGCTTCGTCGTTGCCGGCCGCGAATGCGATGCCGATGTCGCCCTGCTGTGCACCCGACAGCGCGAGCAGCCCTTCGGCAAGTCCGCCCTCGAGCCATGCGGCGTCGACTTCCGCGCGGCCGCGATACTGGTTCGTCAGCCACGCCTTCGTCAGCAATTCGCAAAGATTCAGATAACCGCGCCGGTCCTTGACGAGCAGCAGCAGCCGCGACGGCTTGTCGCGGTCGGCCGGATTCGTGATCCAGACATCGCAGCCGGCGATCGGTTTAACCCCTTTACCGCGCGCTTCCTTATAGAAACGGACGAGGCCGAATGCATTGCCGAGGTCGGTGAGCGCGAGCGCGCCCTGAGCGTCTTTTGCCGCGGCGGCGACAACGTCTTCGAGACGCACGATGCCGTCGGCAATCGAGAACTCGGAGTGGACGCGGAGGTGGACGAAGCGGGGATCTGACATGGGCGGTATTGTAACTCGCGCCCCCGCGCAATAGGCCGTTCGTTATAGGGCAAACGGCCGGTTAAATTGCCGGCCGTGCGGCGCTGCCGATCGCCGGGCCCCGCGCGGCTTCCGGCGCGTGCGCCGGATGAGGGATAATACGGGTTTGCCTGTTGCGGGCGGCCGTCCCCTGACCGCAGTGACCCGTGGTTATGCGCGGTTTGTGTCCGGTTTTTGCGCGGTTTCCATGGAGATCCGCGGTTTCCCGGACGGCAGCCCCCTGAATCAACATGAGTATTCTCAATCTTTCCGCCTATCAGTTCGTGACGCTCGATGCGATCGCGGCATGGCGTCCGCTCGTCACCGAACGCTGCAACGCGCTCGGCTTGCGCGGCACGATCCTGCTCGCGCCGGAGGGCATCAATCTGTTTATCGCGGGCACGCATGAGAACGTGCGCGCGTTTATCGACTACATCCGCCACGATCCGCTTTTCGAAGGCAAGTTCGCGAGCCTGCAGTTCAAGGAAAGCGTGTCGGACACGCAGCCGTTTCGCCGGATGCTCGTCAAGCTCAAGCGCGAAATCATCACGATGAAGAAGCCCGCGATCCAGCCCGAGCTCGGCCGCGCGCCGTCGGTCGATGCGCGCACGCTCAAGGCCTGGCTCGATCGCGGCCACGACGACGCGGGGCGCCCGGTCGTGATGCTCGATACGCGCAATGCATTCGAGGTCGACGTCGGCACGTTCGATCACGCGCTCGATTACCGCATCACGAAGTTCAGCGAGTTTCCGGACGTGATCGAACGCAATCGCGCGGACCTCGAAGGCAAGACGGTCGTGTCGTTCTGCACGGGCGGCATCCGCTGCGAGAAGGCGGCAATCCATATGAAGGACGTCGGCATCGACCACGTCTATCAGCTCGAGGGCGGCATTCTGAAGTACTTCGAGGAAGTGGGCGGCGCGCATTACCACGGCGAGTGCTTCGTGTTCGATTACCGCACCGCGCTCGACCCGACGCTCGCGCCGACGGCGACCGTGCAATGCTTCGGCTGCCGCGCGGTGGTCACGCCCGAAGGGCAGCAGTCGCCGTTCTACGTGCCGGGCAAAACCTGCGCTGCGTGCCATCCGCAGCGTGACGGCGCGCGCGCCGCCTGAGCGACGGCACGATGCGGCGCGACGCCATGCAGCACCAGACGATGCGATCGGCCGCGAGGCGCGGCGCCGCATCCGCCCCGCGATGACCTACCGCGGACGCTTCGCCCCCTCCCCCACCGGCCCGCTGCATTTCGGTTCGCTCGTCAGCGCGCTTGCCAGCTGGCTCGATGCGCGCGCGCACGGCGGCCGCTGGCTCGTGCGCATCGACGATATCGACGGACCGCGCACGGTGCCCGGGGCCGCGGAACATATCCTGGCGACGCTCGACTGCTTCGGCATGCGCGCGGACGAACCGCCAGTCTGGCAAAGTCGGCGCACCGCACGCTACGAACAGGCGTTCGCGCAACTGCAGGCCGCCACGGGCCTCGTTTATCCGTGCGGCTGCACGAGAAAGGAAATCGCCGATTCGCTCGTGCGCGCGCATGCGCGGCATACGACGCTCGCGTATCCGGGCACGTGCCGCGACGGTCTGCACGGAAAGGCGCCGCGTGCGTGGCGCTTGCGCGTGCCCGACAGCGCCGCGCACGAACCGGAAGTCATGCGCTTCGACGACCGCTGGCAAGGCCCGCAAAGCCAGAACCTCGCGACCGAAGTCGGCGACTTCGTGCTGTTTCGCGCGGACGGCCAATGGGCATATCAACTGGCGGTCGTCGTCGACGATGCCGATGCCGGCATCACGCACATCGTGCGCGGCGCCGATCTGCTCGATTCGACCGCGCGCCAGATTTACCTGCAGCGCTGCCTGCGCGTGCCGACACCGTCGTATCTGCACGTGCCCGTGGTCGTCAACGAAGCAGGCGAGAAGCTCAGCAAGCAGACCGGCGCGCAGGCGCTCGATACGAGCCGGCCGCTCGACGCACTGCATGCGGCGGCCAGCCATCTGGGGCTCGAACTCGGGGCCGGCGCGCGCGCTTCGCTCGACGCGTTTTACGCCGCCGCGATACCGGCATGGACGCAGCGCCTCGCAGCGCTGCATCGAACCTGACGTGCGACTAGCGCAGCCGGAACTTGCCCACCATCTGCTTTAACGCGCGCGCCTGATCGTCGAGCGACTTCGCGGCCGCCGTCGCCTGCTCGACGAGCGCCGCGTTCTGCTGCGTGCCCGCATCCATCTGCGAAACCGCGAGGTTGATTTCTTCGATGCCCGAACTCTGCTCGGCCGACGCGGCGGAGATCTCGCCCATGATGTCGGTCACGCGCTTCACGGCCTTGACGACTTCGTCCATCGTCTGCCCCGCGTCCTGCGCCAGTTGCGAACCGTTGCTCGCGCGCTCGACCGAGGCGCCGATCAGCGCCTTGATCTCCTTCGCAGCCGACGCGCTGCGCTGCGCGAGATTGCGCACTTCGCCCGCGACGACCGAGAAGCCGCGGCCATCTTCGCCCGCGCGCGCCGCTTCGACCGCCGCATTGAGCGCAAGGATGTTGGTCTGAAACGCGATGCCCTCGATCACGCCGATGATGTCGCCGATACTTTTTGCGCTGTCGTTGATCTCGTTCATCGTCGCGACCACACGGCCGACCACGTCGCCGCCCTGCTCCGCGATCGACGACGCGTTATCGGCGAGCGTGCGCGCCTGCTTCGCGTTGTCGGCATTCTGCCGTACCGTCGAGGTCAGTTGTTCCATGCTGCTCGCGGTACGCTCGAGCGCCACCGCCTGCTGTTCGGTGCGGTGCGACAGGTCGAGATTGCCCATCGATATCTCGCTCGACGCGGATGCGATCGCCTCGGCGCTCGCGGCGATATCGGCGACCGTCGTCGACAGGCCGCTTTGCATGTCCGACAGCGCGGATAGCATGCTCGACGTGTCGCGCTTCGCGAGCGCGATCGCATTCGACAGATCGCCCGCGGCAATGCGCGATGCGATTTCCTTCGCGTAGACGGGCTCGCCGCCAAGCTGCCGCACAAGACGCCGCACGACCCATTCGCCGATGACGAACGCAAGCACGATCAGCGCAAGCGTCGCGGCCGCGATCATCACGAACGACGAGCGGAAGATAAACGCGGACGCGCCGATCGTCGCCTTCGCGGCCGTGCCCTGCTGCGCGACGAGGCCGTCGACGAGTTTTTCGAGCTTGCCGGTTTCGACGAGCAGCGAGACATCCTGCATGCCGACCTGCCAGTTCATCTGCGACAGATCGAGCGACTGCGCCTGCACGAGCTTCACGAAGTCGCGCAGGTGCGTGCTCCACGTGGCGACAGCCGCGGCGAATTTCTTCTGCTGGCCGATCGCCTCGGGCGTGCTCGCGTACTGGCCGAGCGTATCGAGGTGCGCGCGCAGTGCCGCGAGCCCCCTGTCGATATCGGCGCCGAGTTCCTCGCGCTCTTTAGCGGTGGTCGCCGTAAGCAGCATTTTCTGCGCGCGGCTCGCGCGCAGCATCTCCCCGCGTGCTTCCTCGGCCGCGCGGTTCGCGATATAGCCCTGCTCGTAGATCGATTGCGTCGAGCCGTTCAGACGGCTGATCTGCGTCAGCGCGAATATGCCGATGGCGAGTGTGCCGACCAGCAGCACGGCAAACGCGAGCCGCAGCGTTGCCTTCACCGATAGCCCGGCCCCCCGGGTCCCCAGCGCAACTGTTTTCATCGTTCTTTCCCCGTTCCGACCGACGGAACGGTCGGCTCCGGCGGTCTTTCAACTCATGACAGGTTGACGGCAATAGCGGCAGCGGTCTTTAGGTCTTTGCCTGCCGCGTGCCCGTTTCGGCTGTCGCCCTGTGCGCCGCCTCGTGGGCCGCGCGAGCGGTGTTATACACGGTCAAAATCCTGCGGTCAGCCCCTGCTTGCGCGCGGCCGGCGTCCGGTTCCAGGCGCTTGTCGCGACGCCGCGATGTCCGATTCGCGACAAATCTTGGCCGGACAACTGACACAAGCCACATTACAATCCATCGCATACGATCCTTCGTCGACATTGCAGCGGCATTGCCGGAACGCGAAGGGCATGCCGATCACCCCAAACCCAAGCCACCCATGGAAACGAGCCTCGACAAACGCGCCCTCGCCGGCGCCCAGGCTGGCGGCGCATCCGCTCCCGCCGCGGCAAGCGCGGCAAAGGTGCCGCAAACCGTCTATTCGATCCTCGGCGCGATCAGCTTCTCGCATCTGATGAACGACATGATCCAGTCGTTGATCCTCGCGATCTATCCGATGCTGAAGTCGAACTTCGCGCTGTCGTTCGGGCAGATCGGACTGATCACGCTGACCTATCAGATCACCGCGTCGCTGCTGCAGCCGCTCGTCGGTATCTATACGGACAAGCATCCGAAGCCGTACTCGCTGCCGGTCGGCATGGGTTTCACGCTGGCCGGTCTGCTGCTGATGTCGGTTGCGCCGAACTTCGGCATCCTGCTCGTCGCGGCTGCGCTGGTCGGCTGCGGGTCGTCGGTGTTCCACCCGGAATCGTCGCGCGTCGCACGCATGGCGTCGGGCGGCCGTCACGGCCTCGCGCAGTCGCTGTTCCAGGTGGGCGGCAATGCGGGCACCTCGCTCGGGCCGCTGCTCGCCGCGTTGATCGTGATTCCGCATGGCCAGCGCAGCATCGCGTGGTTCTCGCTCGCGGCGCTCGTCGGCATCGTCGTGCTCTCGCAGGTGAGCCGCTGGTACAAGCATCATCCAGCCACGAAAAAAGCGCGCGCGGGCGTCGCGCATGCCGCGCTGCCGCGCGGCAAGATCGCGTTCGCGATGAGCGTGCTCGTGCTGCTCGTGTTCTCGAAGTACTTCTATCTCGCGAGCATCAACAGCTACTTCACGTTCTATTTGATCGACAAATTCCACCTGCCCGTGCAGGCCGCGCAGATCCATCTGTTCGTGTTCCTTGCGGCCGTCGCGGCGGGCACGGTGATCGGCGGACCGGTCGGCGACCGCATCGGCCGCAAGTATGTGATCTGGGTGTCGATTCTCGGCGTGGCGCCGTTCACGCTGCTGCTGCCCTATGCCAACCTGTTCTGGACCGGCGTGCTGACCGTGGTGATCGGCGTCGTGCTCGCCTCCGCGTTCTCGGCGATTCTCGTCTACGCGCAGGAGCTGATTCCGGGCAAGGTCGGCATGGTCGCGGGGCTGTTCTTCGGCTTCGCATTCGGCCTCGGCGGCGTCGGCGCCGCGGTGCTCGGCCAGCTTGCGGACGCGACGAGCATCGATTACGTGTACAAGGTCTGCTCGTTCCTGCCGCTGATCGGCATTCTCGCGGTGTTCCTGCCGGATATCGAAGGAAAGCGCGCGAAGGCTTGACCGGATGGTCGATCGTGGTCGCCGGCGGCGCCGCACTCGCGGCGCCTTTTTTATGGCGGCCGGCGGTGACAGATATCGCTGACATTTCGCGTGGTTGCGGCGCGAATGTTAGATATTTCAGCCACTCGCTCCCTCTTCTCACTGCGCGGAGTCATGGTGAACCCGCGTTGTCCATGCGTTCGCGCCTGCTCTATGCTGTGCTCATCGCCGCACCGGCATGCCGATTGCGTGCGCCGCATCGTCGTTCGCCGGAACGCCGTTGTCCTTGATCCGCCCGCCCAAAGGATGGCCGCCGATGACCCGCTATCGCGAATTCCACCGCCGTTCGATCGAGGCGCCCGACGACTTCTGGCGCGAAGAGGCCGCGCGCATTCACTGGCACACGCCTTTCGACGCGGTGCTCGACCGCTCTAATCCGCCATTCGCACGCTGGTTCACAGGCGGCAGGACGAATCTGTGCCATAACGCGGTCGACCGCCATCTCGCCGCCCGTTCGCAGCAGCAGGCGCTCATCTACATCTCGACCGAAACCGGCATCGAGCGCCGCTACACGTACGCCGAGCTGCACGCGGAAGTGAACCGCATGGCCGCGGTCATGCGTTCGCTCGGCGTCGCACGCGGCGACCGCGTGCTCATCTATCTGCCGATGATTCCCGAAGCGGCATTCGCGATGCTCGCGTGCGCGCGGCTCGGGGCGATTCATTCGGTCGTGTTCGGCGGCTTCGCGGCGCCGAATCTCGCGGTGCGCATCGACGATGCGAAGCCCGCGCTGATCGTCACCGCCGATGCGGGCGCGCGCGGCGGCAAGGTGATCGATTACGCGCCGCTGATCGACGAAGCGTTGTCGCGCGCCGCGCACAAGACGCCGCGCGTGCTGATGATCGACCGCCAGCTCGCGCCGGAAAAGTTCAGTGCCCCGTATCTGCTCGACTACGAGCCGCTGCGCGAGCAGTTCTTCGAGGCACACGTGCCGTGCGAATGGCTCGAGTCGAACGAGCCCTCGTACGTGCTGTACACATCGGGCACGACGGGACGTCCGAAAGGCGTGCAGCGCGACGTCGGCGGCTATGCGGTCGCGCTCGCCGCATCGATGGAATACATCTTCGAAGGACGCCCCGGCGACACGATGTTCACCGCCTCCGACATCGGCTGGGTGGTCGGGCACAGCTACATCATCTATGCGCCGCTGATCGCGGGACTGACGACCGTGATGTACGAGGGCACGCCGATCCGTCCGGACGGCGGCATCTGGTGGCGGCTCGTCGAGCAGTACGGAATCAACCTGATGTTCACCGCGCCGACCGCGTTGCGCGTGCTCAAGAAGCAGGACCCGGCGCTCATGGAAGGCGCCGACCTGTCGAGCCTGCGCACGCTGTTTCTCGCGGGCGAGCCGCTCGACGAGCCGACTGCCGCGTGGGTCGCGCAATCGCTTGGCAAGCCCGTCGTCGACAACTTCTGGCAGACCGAAACCGGCTGGCCGATTCTCGCGATCCAGCGCGGCGTCGAAGCGCTGCCGCCGAAGCTCGGCTCGCCGGGCGTACCCGTATACGGCTACCACGTGACGCTGCGCGACGAGGTGACGGGCGAGCCCTGCAGGCCCGGCGAAAAAGGCGTGATCACGCTTGCGTATCCGCTGCCGCCGGGCTGCATGTCGACCGTATGGGGCGACGATGCGCGCTTTGTCGATACCTATTGGACGAGCGTGCCGAACCAGACCGTCTACTCGACCTTCGATTGGGGCGTGCAGGACGAAGACGGCTATGTGACGATCCTCGGCCGTACCGACGACGTGATCAATGTCGCCGGCCATCGCCTCGGCACACGCGAAATCGAAGAAGCGCTGTCGGGCCACCACGCGGTGGCCGAGGTCGCGGTGGTCGGCGTGAACGATCCGCTGAAAGGGCAGGCCGCGCTCGCGTTCACGGTGCTGCGCGATGCGGACCGCTACGCGTCGCCTGAAGCACGCGCGAAGCTCGAAGCGGAACTCACGGCGACGGTCGACCGGCAGTTGGGATCGATTGCGCGGCCGGCGCGCGTGCATATCGTGTCGATGCTGCCGAAGACGCGCTCGGGCAAGCTGCTGCGCCGCGCGATCGCGGCGCTCGCCGAGGGCCACGATCCCGGCGAGTTGCCGACGATCGAAGACCCGGCCGCGCTGCAGCAGATTCGCGACGCGCTGCGGGCGTCGGCATCGCCCTGAAGCTGCTTACCGCACGCTTATGCGAACGCTTACGCGGTCGTTTATTCGACCGCTATCCGCGCGCTTGCAAGAACCGCCGCAAGATCCCGCTCGAATACGTGCCGGCGATCTCGACGAGAAACGTCGAGAACGACGCCGGCGCGTGCACGTCGGCAGTGTCGGAAATCGTGCGCACGATCGCGCACGGCACGCCGTACTCGAAGCAGACTTGCGCGATCGCCGCGCCTTCCATTTCGACGGCAAGCGCATCGGGCAGCGCGGCGCGCAATGCGTTGACCGCCGCCGCGCTCGCAATGAACTGATCGCCGCTGATCACGAGACCGCGATGCACTCTGGGCCGCGCGGTACTGAAACGTTCGGCGAGCGCGCCGCCTTCCTGCGCGATGAATTCTTCGCATGCCGAGGCGAGCGCTTCGGCGAGCGGCGCATCGGCGGCAAAGCGCGCGATGCCGAGCAACGGCACTTCGAAACGCGGGAACAGCGGCGACGCGTCGAGGTCGTGCTGCATCAGCGTATGCGCGACGACGACGTCGCCGATCTGCACGTCGCGCCCCACGCCGCCGGCCACACCCGTGAACACGACTGCGGCGACATCGAACGCGTGAATCAGCGCGCTGACCGTTGTGGCGGCGGCGACCTTGCCGACGCGCGCCAGTGTCACGACGCACGGCGCGCCGTGCACGGTGCCGACGTGATAGTCGCGCTGCCCGTGCGCAACGGTGCGCACGTCACCTTCGGCACGCATCGCGGCGACGAGGTCGCCGAGTTCTTCGGGCAGCGCCGCCATCACGCCCAAAGGCCGCGGCGTTCCGGCATCTTCGGCATCGCTGCCACGTTGAGCGCCACGCGCCACTGCCTGTTTCGCTACTGCATCCTTCGCTTCGCTCATTCCACCGCCTGTAATTTCGCGACCGCCAGTGCCAGCCACTTCTCGCCGTGCCGCTTGAATCTGACCTGCGCCTTGCCGTCGGAGCCGCCGCCTTCGAGCGCCGTAATCGTGCCTTCGCCGAACTTCGTATGGAACACCTGTTGCCCCACGCGAAAGCCTGTTTCGACCGCGCGCTGCTCGTTCGCGAAAGCCGGTAGCGGGGCCGCGTGCGCGCCGCTGTCAAAGCTCGCGTAGCCGCCGTCTTCGCGGTTCGAGCGCCCGAACCAGTCGCGGCCCCAGCCCGCGTTGTCCGAACGGCCGCCCCAGCGCGAACCGGCCTCGACTTTCGGCGTGAGCCACTTTAGCGTGTCTTGCGGAAGCTCGTCGAAAAACCGGGAGCGGATGTTGTAGCGCGTCTGGCCATGCAGCATGCGGCTCTGGGCGAAGGACAGATAAAGCCGCTCCTTCGCCCGCGTGATCGCCACGTACATCAGGCGCCGCTCTTCCTCGAGCCCGTCCGTTTCCATCGCGCTGTTCTCGTGCGGGAACAGCCCTTCTTCGAGACCCGTGATGAACACCGCGGTGAATTCGAGACCCTTCGCCGAATGCACGGTCATCAGCTGCACGGCGTCCTGGCCCGCCTGCGCCTGGTTGTCGCCGGCTTCGAGCGACGCGTGCGACAGGAAGCCCGCGAGCGGCGTCATCGTGTCGGGATTCTGCGCGGGATCCGCGGGGCCTGCCGGATCGAGCACGACGCTGCCCGGATCGTCCGTTTCGACCGCGATTTCAGGCGCGGCCGTCGCGCCCGGGCGCAGCGGAATCGAGCGCGCGGGCGTATCGAGCCCGTAGCCCTCTTCGCTGACGAACGCCGCCGCCGCATTGACGAGTTCCTGCAGGTTCTCGAGACGATCCTGCCCTTCGCGCTCGTTCTGGTAAAAATCGGCGAGACCGCTGCCGCGCACGACATGCTCGACCGTTTCCGGCAAGCTCATCTGCTGCGTTTCCGCGCGCATCTTCGCGATCAGGGTCGCAAAGGCGCCGAGGCTCGAACCGGCCTTGCCGGTCACGTATGGAATCGCCGCCGCCAGCGAGCAGTTGTAGAGGCGCGCCGCATCGGCCAGTTGTTCGATGGAGCGTGCGCCGATACCGCGCACGGGGAAGTTCACGACACGCGCAAACGCCGTATCGTCGTTCGGATTGTCGATGAGGCGCAGATACGCAAGCGCGTGCTTGACTTCCTGGCGCTCGAAAAAGCGCAGGCCGCCATACACGCGATACGGAATGCCGACATTGACGAGCGTGTGTTCGATCGCGCGCGACTGCGCATTGCTTCGATACAGCACGGCGATCTCGCCGCGCGACAAGCCGGTATTGATCAGCGCGCGAATCTCTTCGACGATCCAGCTCGCTTCCTGCGTATCGGTGGCCGCCTCGTAGACGCGCACCGGTTCGCCGTGCCCGGCATCCGTGCGCAGGTTCTTGCCGAGGCGCCGCGCGTTGTGCGCGATCAGGTGGTTCGCCGCATCGAGAATATGGCCGTGCGAACGGTAGTTCTGCTCGAGCTTGATCAGGTTGCGGACCTTGAACTCGTGCTCGAAGTCGCGCATGTTGCCGACGTTCGCGCCGCGGAACGCGTAGATCGACTGGTCGTCGTCGCCGACTGCGAAGATCGCGTTGTGCTCGCCGGCGAGCAGCTTGAGCCATGCGTATTGCAGCTTGTTCGTGTCCTGGAACTCGTCGACGAGGATTTGCCTGAAGCGCGCCTGGTAGTGCGCGCGCAGCGGCGCATTGTGCGCAAGCAGCTCGTAGCAGCGCAACAGCAGCTCGGGAAAGTCGACCACACCTTCGCGCTGGCATTGCTGCTCGTATGCTTCATAGAGCTCGACGAACTTGCGGTTGAAGTTGTCGGTCGCGTCGACGTCTTTCGGCCGCAGCCCCTGCTCCTTCGCGTTGTTGATGAAGTACTGCAGGTTCTTCGCCGGATATTTTTCGTCGTCGACGTTGAGGCCTTTCATGAGGCGCTTGATCGCCGACAGCTGGTCCGCGGTGTCGAGAATCTGGAACGTTTGCGGCAGGCCCGCGTCGCGGTAATGGGCGCGCAGCATCCGGTTGCACAGGCCGTGGAACGTGCCGATCCACATGCCGCGCGTATCGATAGGCAGCAGCGCGGACAGCCGCGCCATCATTTCGCGCGCGGCCTTGTTCGTGAACGTTACCGCCAGCACGGTGGGCGGCGACGCATAGCCATGCTGGATCAGCCACGCGATGCGCGTGATCAGCACGCGGGTCTTGCCGCTGCCGGCGCCCGCCAGAATAAGCGCCGGTTCGTTCGGCAACGTGACGGCGGCAAGTTGTTCGGGGTTCAGGTTGGCGAGCAGATCGGGCATGTCGGATGGGCGGACGGATGAGCAGACAGATGAGCGCACTGACGGGCAAAGGGGGACAAAGGGGGCAAGCGGCAAAGCAGCGCATCAGGCAGTGATCAGGCAGTGGCGACCAGGCCGTCCGCCATTATAAGTCCCGCCCGATACTCGCATCAGGCGGCCGTCGCCTCGGCCGAATGGCCAGGTGACGGCCTGTCGTGCCGCGCAGCCTTTATAATTCAAGGTTTCGGGCATCTTTTCACGCATTTTTCGGCAGACTTCCACAATGAGCGACAGCACGCTGGCCAAAAGCTTCGAGCCCCACACGATCGAGGCCGAATGGGGCCCCAAATGGGAACAACGCGGCTATGCCGCGCCCGCGATGCAGCCGGGCCGCAATAATTTCTCCATTCAATTGCCGCCGCCGAACGTCACCGGCACGCTGCATATGGGCCACGCGTTCAATCAGACCATCATGGACGGTCTGACGCGCTATCACCGCATGCTCGGCGACAACACGCTGTGGGTGCCGGGCACCGACCACGCCGGCATCGCCACGCAGATCGTGGTCGAACGGCAGCTCGATGCGCAGAAAGTGTCGCGCCACGATCTCGGCCGCGAGAAGTTCGTCGAGCGCGTGTGGGCATGGAAACACGAGTCGGGCTCGACGATCACGAACCAGGTGCGGCGTCTCGGCGCATCGATCGACTGGTCGCGCGAATACTTCACGATGGACGACAAAATGTCGCCCGCGGTCGTCGACGTATTCGTGCGCCTCTATGAGCAGGGCCTCATCTATCGCGGCAAGCGTCTCGTGAACTGGGACCCGGTGCTGCTCACCGCGGTGTCGGACCTCGAAGTGGTCAGCGAAGAGGAAAACGGCCACCTGTGGCACATCCAGTATCCGCTGTCGGACGGCGCCGGCCATCTGACCGTTGCCACGACGCGCCCCGAAACGATGCTCGGCGACGTCGCCGTGATGGTGCATCCCGAAGACGAACGCTACGCGCATCTGATCGGCAAGACCGTCAAGCTGCCGCTCGCCGGTCGCGAGATTCCCGTGATCGCCGACGACTACGTCGACCGCGAATTCGGCACCGGCGTCGTGAAGGTAACGCCCGCGCACGACTTCAACGACTATCAGGTGGGCCAGCGTCACAAGCTGCCGCAAATCGAAATCCTCACGCTCGACGCGAAGATCAACGACAACGCGCCGCAAGCGTATCGCGGCCTCGACCGGTTCGAGGCGCGCAAGCGCGTCGTGGAAGACCTCGAAAAGCTCGGCCTGCTCGAATCGGTCAAGCCGCACAAGCTCATGGTGCCGCGCGGCGACCGCACGAACGTCGTGATCGAGCCGATGCTGACCGACCAGTGGTTCGTCGCGATGAGCAAGCCCGCGCCCGATGCCACATTCGGTACGTTCAATCCCGGTAAATCGATCGCGCAGACCGCGCTCGACGTCGTGCGCAACGGCGAGATCCGATTCGTGCCCGAGAACTGGACCACCACCTACTACCAGTGGCTCGAAAACATCCAGGACTGGTGTATCTCGCGGCAACTGTGGTGGGGCCATCAGATTCCCGCGTGGTACGGCGAGAACGGCGAAGTGTTCGTCGCGCACACCGAGGAAGGCGCGCGCGACAAGGCAGCGGAAAGCGGCTACACGGGCCCGCTTACGCGCGACCAGGACGTGCTCGACACGTGGTTCTCGTCGGCGCTCGTGCCGTTCTCGTCGCTCGGCTGGCCCGCGCAAACCCCCGAGCTGCAGGCGTTCCTGCCGTCGTCCGTGCTCGTCACGGGCTTCGACATCATCTTCTTCTGGGTCGCGCGCATGGTCATGATGACCACGCACTTCACGGGCAAGGTGCCGTTTCACACGGTCTACGTGCACGGTCTCGTGCGCGACCACGAAGGCCAGAAGATGTCGAAGAGCAAGGGCAATACGCTCGACCCGCTCGATATCGTCGACGGCATCGAACTCGACGCGCTGGTCGCCAAGCGCACAACGGGCCTCATGAACCCGAAGAGCGCGGCCACCATCGAAAAGAAAACGCGCAAGGAATTCCCCGACGGCATTCCGGCATTCGGCACCGATGCGCTGCGCTTCACGATGGCGTCGATGGCCACGCTCGGCCGCAACGTGAACTTCGACCTCGCGCGCTGCGAGGGCTATCGCAACTTCTGCAACAAGCTGTGGAACGCCACGCGCTTCGTGCTGATGAACTGCGAAGGCCACGATTGCGGCTTCAGCAAGCCGGGCGCGTGCCAGCCCGGCGATTGCGGCCCCGGCGGCTATACCGATTTCTCGCAGGCGGACCGCTGGATCGTGTCGCTGCTGCAGCGGGTCGAGGCCGAGGTCGCGAAAGGCTTTGCCGACTATCGTTTCGACAATGTGGCGAATGCCCTATATAAGTTCGTCTGGGACGAATACTGTGACTGGTACCTCGAACTCGCGAAGGTGCAGTTGCAGACGGGCACACCCGAACAGCAGCGCGCGACGCGCCGCACACTGCTGCGCGTACTCGAGGCGGTGCTGCGCCTGCTGCACCCGATCGTTCCGTTCATCACCGAAGCACTGTGGCAGAAGGTGGCGCCGCTGACGGACGCCTACCCTGCCGGCGTGGCCGAAGGCGACGCATCGATCATGGTGCAGCCGTATCCGGTCGCCGAAACGAAGAAGATCGACGAGTCCGCCGAACAGTGGGCAGCCGATCTGAAGGCCGCGATCGATGCGTGCCGCAACCTGCGCGGCGAAATGAACCTGTCGCCGGCGACGAAGGTGCCGCTGCTCGCCAGCGGCAACGCCGCGCGGCTCGAAACGTTCGCGCCCTACGCGCAAGCGCTCGCCCGCCTGTCCGAGGTGCGCATCATCGACGACGAGGCGCAGCTCGACAAGGAAGCACATGGCGCGCCAATTGCTATCGTAGGAACTGACAAGCTCGTGCTGAAGGTGGAAATCGATGTCGCCGCCGAACGCGAACGGCTGTCAAAAGAGATTGCGAGATTGAACGCAGAAGTATCGAAATGTAACGCCAAGCTCCAGAACGAGAGCTTTGTCGCGAAGGCGCCGGCCGCCGTGGTTGAGCAGGAGCAGAGAAGGCTGGCAGAATACCAGACCACTATCGGCAAGCTTACAGCGCAGCTGACGCGCCTGCCGGCCTGACAGACGCGGTGCCACAAGCGCCGCATCGACGGGTCGTTCGCACCACGGCAAGGGCAGTCAACAGACTGGCCAATCCATTACCAGGGGTAATCGAATGCTCAAAGTTACAAAAGCAGTCTTTCCGGTAGCAGGCCTCGGCACACGGTTTCTCCCGGCCACCAAGGCAAGCCCGAAGGAAATGCTGCCGATCGTCGACAAGCCGCTGATCCAGTACGCAGTGGAAGAAGCAATGGCAGCGGGCATCACGGAGATGATCTTCGTGACGGGCCGCAGCAAGCGCGCGATCGAAGACCACTTCGACAAGTCGTACGAGATCGAAGCGGAACTCGAAGCGCGCGGCAAGGCGAAGCTGCTCGAGCTCGTGCGCAGCATCAAGCCGAGCCACGTCGACTGCTTCTACGTGCGCCAGCCCGAAGCGCTCGGTCTCGGGCACGCGGTGCTGTGCGCCGAAAAGCTCGTGGGCGACAACCCGTTCGCGGTGATTCTCGCGGACGA
>NZ_JAVHZD010000039.1:0-74937 GCF_031119615.1 Paraburkholderia sp. SARCC-3016
AGCCATGTCGTTCTGTGAGCCAAGGAGTTGGTAGAATGTTTTGTCTTCCTAAGACCGCTTGGCCTCCGACTTGGTGCCCCACGAGCCCGTCAGGCCGACATAGGCATTGCGCGAAAAGAGGCCGTCCGTCGTATTCCGTCCAACCTGGCCGGTGTTCGGGCGAAAGAAGCTCTCGAGGCTGAACACCACGGCGTTGTGGCCGCCGAGGTCCTCGCGGCCGCGAATGCCCCAGTAGGACGTCGTCATTCCGCCGCCGCCGACCTGCACGGTGCTGTGCCGTGTCGAGCTGAGTTTGGAGCTGTCGATGTACATGCCGATAAGCCCATACATTTCGACGCCGGGATTGACCATCTGCGCCGCGCCGGCCGCAGCCTGCGAGGACTCCGCATGGGCGTTTCCAAAACTGGCCGCGCACGCGCACGTCATGCAGAAGCCGCGGAGCGCCATCGTGCGCATCGGTTGATTTGTTCTGATTTTCAAAGCAGTCTCCATATCTGTCGTTTTTTTGGCGTAAAGCGTCCCCGCTGCGTGGCCGGATGCCACGCAGACCGAAAACGGTGAAAGGGCGATCAGCCTGTGGTTACTCGGTGCGCTGCCGCGACATGACCGCGTTCATCTTCGAGCGGTCGAGTTCTTTTTCCCATGCGGCGACGACGAGCGTTGCAACGCCGTTGCCGATGGTGTTGACGATCGCGAGACCGGTGCCCATGAAACGGTGAATGCCGAGGATCAGGACCATGCCCGACACGGGAATGATCGGAAATACGAGCAGCGTCGAGGTCAGCATGACGAATGCGGCGCCCGCCACGCCACTCGCTCCTTTCGACGTCAGCATGGCCACGCCGACCAGCGTCAACTGCTGGGTCAGCGTGAGCTCGACGTTGAACGCCTGAGCGATGAACAGCACGGCCATCGAAAGATAGATGTTGGTGCCATCCAGGTTGAACGAATAGCCGGCCGGAATCACCAGACCGACGACCGACTTCGAACAGCCGATGCGCTCGAGCTTTTCGAGCATCTGCGGCAGCGCGGCTTCCGACGAGCTCGTGCCGAGCACGATCAGAATTTCCTCGCGGATATAACCCATGAAGCGCACGATATTGATGCCGAGCGCGCGAGCGATCGCACCGAGCACGACCAGCACGAAAATCACGAGCGTTACGTAGAACGTGCCGATCAGTTTGAGCAGAGGAATGACCGCTTCGATACCGAACGTGCCGATCGTGAACGCGATCGAACCGAACGCGCCGATCGCCGCCGCTTTCATGATGATGTGCACGATGCCGAAGAACGTATGCGCGATCTGATCGATCATTTTCGTCAGCGGCGCGCCGCGTTCCCCGAGTGCCGCGAGCGCGGCACCGAACAGCACCGAGATCAGCAGAATCTGCAGAACATTGCCGGTCGCGAACGCACTCGTCACCGTTTCAGGAATCAGATGCACGAGGAAGTCGACCGCGCTCATGTTGTGCGCTGCCGTGGTGAACGCGCTGAGCTCTTTCGTATCGATGGTCGCCGGATTCAGGTTGAAGCCCGAGCCCGGTTTGAAAATATGCCCTGCGATCAGACCGATCACGAGCGATAGCGTCGAGACCACCTCGAAGTACAGCAGCGCCTTACCGCCGACGCGGCCGACCTTCTTCATGTCGCCCATGCCTGCGATGCCCGTGACAACCGTGCAGAAGATGATCGGTCCGATCACCATCTTGATGAGCTTGATGAACGCGTCGCCTAGCGGCTTCATCTTGACCGCGAGCGACGGCGCGAAATGGCCGAGCAGCACGCCGAGCAGAATGGCGACGAGCACGTGAAAGTAGAGTGCGCGATAGAAAGGCTTTTTCGCGCGGCGGGCGGGGGCGCTCATGACTGCCGTCTCGTTCATGATGCTTCTCGCGACAGCCATGCGTGGTCGTACGTATACATCTTCGTTGTCTCCTGTTTCACAAGCGGTGGCCGCCTCGGGGCGGTTCTTGTCGACCTTTTCTTTCTACGCCGGGTTCAAAAGCTGCCCGGTTCAAAAGCCGTACAGTTGCGCCGGATTCGTCACGAGCAGCTTTTCGCGCAGACCGGCGTCGGGGCAGAATTCGAACATCAGATCGACGAGTTCGCCGTCGTTCGGCATGTCCTTGCTGATGTTCGGGTGCGGCCAGTCGGTGCCCCACAGCACGCGGTCCGGCGCGGCTTCGATCAGCGTGCGCGCGAACGGAATCGCGTCGTCGAACGGGCGCTTGCCGCGCGACACGCGCTCCGAACCGCAAACCTTCACCCATGCGAGCGGATTGCGCATCAGTTCGAGCAACTGCTGGAACGGTTGCTGATCGATGCCGGCTTCCGCGCGCACGCGGCCCATGTGGTCGATCACGAACGGCACCTTGATGCGCGCGATGCGGCCGGCGTACTGCACGATGTCCTGAGCGTCGAGATGCAGCACGACATGCCAGCCGAGATCCTGGATGCGCTCGAGCACGCGATCGAAGACGTCGAGATCGGGTGCGCCGCCCAGGTGCGCGACGAAATTGAAGCGCACGCCGCGCACGCCCTGGGCGTCGAGATCGGCGAGCTGTTCGTCGGTCACGTCGCCGTCGACGATCGCCACGCCGCGATACCGTCCCTGGCCGCGCGCGATGGTGTCGAGCATCGCCGTATTGTCGGTGCCGTGGCAGCTCGCCTGGACGATGACGCCGCGGCTCAGCCCGAGGAAATCGTGCAGGGCGACGAGGCGTTCGAACGGCGCGTCGGGCGGAGTGTAGCTGCGATCCGCTGCGTACGGGAAGACGTCTGCGGGCCCGAAAACATGACAGTGAGCGTCGCAGGCGCCAGCAGGCAGTTGATGCGACGGCTTGACGGGATTGGGATCGGGAGGCAGGCAGGATTTCATTCGTATGACGTGTCTCGTGTTCAACCGACATCCGCGCGGAATGCGGGATGCATCTTCTGGCGTGCGGATGAATTGTGAGAGTTCGCTTGTTCGCCTACAATCGTCATACCCAACTAGCTGATATGTGAATTTCACATAGATCGACTGAATGGACCTGAAACAGCTCGAGGCTTTCGTGCACGTCGCGGAGCTAGGCAGCTTCACCCGGGCGGCCATTACGCTCGACACGAACCAGCCTGCGTTGAGCCGCCTCGTGAGGCAGCTCGAAGTCGAGCTGCGGCATAACCTGCTCGAGCGGAACGGACGCGGCGTATCGCTGACGTCTGCCGGCCAGCGGATGCTTTCGCACGCCAAAGGCATCCTGCAACAGGTGCAGCGCGCGTCCCAGGACCTCGACGAACTACGCGGCACGTCCGGCGGGCATTTCGGCGTGGGCGTGACGCCGAGTTTCGCGAAGGTCGCCACGAACAGGCTTGTTCACAGCTTTCGCGAGTCGTTTCCCGGCGCGACGATCTCGGTGGCGCAAGGCCTGTCCACGCACCTTATCGAATGGCTGATGATGGGCCGCATCGACGTCGCGGTTCTTTACGACACGTTCGATACGCCGCTGATCGACAAGCGCACGGTGCACACCGAGGAACTGTTCCTGATCGGCCCGCGCACGGGCGACAGCGATGCCCGGTCGCCGGTCGGCGAGCCGTCGATGGTGCCGCTGCGCGACATCGTGAAGTATCCGTTGATCATTCCGGGCCGGATGCATGCGATCCGCCGCATGGTCGAATCCGCAGCGGCCGAGCAGGGGGTGCGCCTGCGCATCGCACTCGAAGTCGACGCCGTTGCGTCGATCCTCGATCTCGTCAAGGAAGGCATCGGCTATGCGGTGCTGCCTTTGAAGGCAACATCGGGCAGTGGGCAAGAGCAGCGCTTCAGCATTCTGCGCATCTCGGAACCCACGCTCTTCAGCCGGCTGGCCATCGCGACGAGCACCAAGCACACGCTTTCGCAACTCGCGGTCCAGTCGATTGCGATGCTCGAATCGAGCGTATTGCCGCTATACGGCAGTGCGAGCTAGCAGGTCAGGTCGTCGATCTTGCCTGGCGTGATTCATGTCGCCGAACGCCTGATCGCAGACGCGGGCAGATCGACGCGTCGTCCCCGTGCGCGATAGAGCGCGATACTCGCGGCTAGTGTGGTCAGCTCGGTCACGGCGACGGTCATCCAGATGCCGCGCGGCCCGAGCCATGCGGGCAGGAACCAGAGCATCGTCAGCAGCAGCAGCCAGCTGCGCAGCAGCGCGACGATCATCGATGCGAGCGGCGCCTCGATGGCCGTCAGATATCCGCTGATCGCGACATTGATGGCGGCGGGCAGGAACGCCAGCGCACACCACGGCAATGCGTCGCGCAGGAGCGCTTGCGCGGCCGCACTGTCGGGCACGAAGAGCGCGCCGAGCGGGTGCGCGACGGCGAGCGTCGCCACGGCGGCGCAAAGCGCGAATCCCGCCGTCACCGCGATGCCGAGCGTGAATGCGCGTGACACGGCTTGCCCGTTGCCCGCGCCGCGCTCGAAGCTCACGATCGGCTGCATGCTTTGCACGAGTGCGATCATCGTGACCGACGCGATCATCGATACGTATTCGACCACGGCGAACGCGATGAGACCCGTCTCGCCGAGCCAGCGCAACACCGCATGATTGAAGGCGAAGATCGTCACGCTCGGCGCGATCTCGCCGAGAAATTCCGAAGCGCCGTTATAGGCCATGCGCCACGCGTGATCGATGCGCGCAAAGGCCGCGGCGATGGGCCGAACGCGTCGCGCCCTGACGAAGTGATAAGCGAGCATCGGCATGCAGGCCAGCGCCTGACTGATGCCGGATGCGAGCGCCGCGCCGCGCATGCCCCAGTGCAGATGGCTCACCATCCACCATGTCAGAGCGACATCCGCGATGCCGCCCGCGATCAGGCAGGCAAGTCCGAATCGGGCCGCGCCTTCGATACGCAGGAACAGTTCGAGCGCATAGCACGCCGTCGGGAACAGCACGAACGGCGCGTAGGCATGCAGGAAGTCTTTTGCGAGCCGCGCGAGATCGCCGCGTGCGCCGGTCCATTGCACGAAAGTGTCGGCTTCGAAATGAATCGCCAGTCCGAACGCGACGCCGCACAAGGCGAGCAGATACAACGCTTGTGTGAATGCCGCGGCGGCATCGCGCTCGCGCCGCTCGCCGAGTAATCGCGAAACGAGGGTCGATCCGCCTACGCCGATCATCACGCTGAACGCGTAAGGGAGATATAGCAGCGGGACGAGCAGGTTCAATGCGGCGAGCGCATCGGCGCCGACGTAGCGTCCGATGAATACGCCGCTAATGACGGAATGAATGCAGTACGCCCAGGCGGCGAGCACGGTGGGCACCGCGTAGTTCGCAAATCGTCGGGCGAGGGGAGCGTGGTTGAGCGAATCCATGACTGACCTCCCGACCTGCTTGCGCGGCACGCGAGGCTTGGCCTCCAGGCGGAACGGTGGCTGTTATCCAGGCTTGGGACGATCAGACTAGCGCCGTACAATTAGCCCGGAGTTACTACGATGCCACGTTTGGGGTCTTGCAGGTCCGTGAGAGTGGGCCGATCGCCTAGAATGAATCAATGCGTCGAGCGTCGGTGCTCGACGATTTGCGGGCATATACGGGCGGAACAGTTCGCGGGTGGTGCGATACGAACGTCTGAGGATACATGAATCCAGGCGACTGGCGAGGCCGTGCCAGATTGTTTATCCAGCGCTTCTGGCAACCAACCTTTGCCTGCATGACCTGCATGCCGGGAAGCTGGGGCAATTTTCCGAGCCTTCCGCACTGGACGGTTGCATTCCATACAGGGCTGGCCACGGGAATTCTTGCCGTGCTGTTGACTTTCACGCCGGCGGCGAAGCTCTACGTGAACCGCTACGGTAATGCGTTAATCGTCGGCTTGCTGACAGTGTTAGGCGATGCCTATTCGCATGCGAATCACTATGGCTTCTTCTTTGCGGAGGCAATCGTGACGGGTGTGACTTCGGGTCTGCTGGCGCTGGCCGCTTCATATCTTTTCGAAGACCATGCACGTCGCCTGCGGGCCGCATGGGCGTGGATTATCAAATCGCCTGTCCACTAGCGGTCGAAGCGCGCGGCAAGCAAGGCACCCATCGACTGGTTTGGAAGTCCGCAAGTTTTCTGCTTGCGGACTTTCGGCCGTCAATACCCGTAGCCGCTTTGGCACGGTACGTAGGCGCGCTGGTATCCGTCGTAGCAGGCGGCCGGCGGCGCTTGCTGATAAACCGGCTGTGCGTACGCGGGTTGCTGGTAGACCGGCTGCGCGTAGGTGGGTTGCGCACTTGCAACCGAGGTCACAAGCGCGCCAAGCACCGCGCCGCCGATCAGCGCCCCGACGATCGCGCCGCCATCGCCCCCGCCATGCCCATGGCCATGGCCCCAGCCGCCGCGCCCGTGCGCCGATGCCTGCTGGGCCACCGACAAACTACCGATCAACAACAAAACAAGCGCTGTGCGTTTCATGATGACTCTCCGTTTCCCGTTCGACGGGTTTATGGAGAACATCGTAAGCAACTGTCTAAGAAATAACTGATGCAGTTGGTAACTGCACATTTCAGGAATTACAAAGTCGGCACGAGCGCAGTCAACGTTCGCCCCCGACACGGGTCCTTATGGAATCGACAATCTCCCCCATCTGCAACTTCTTCAGCACGGGTACATAGACATCGGCGAACCGCGTTGCCTTCTCGACCAGATCGTGGTCAGGCGGCGTCGGCGGGTTGGGCATGTCTGCCGCACCGTTGCCTTCGGCCATACCGCTCAGCACGGAATGCGCGAATTCCGCCCATTGCCGCGGTTCCTTGAAGCCACGCATCGCCGCTAACAGAAACAGCTGCGCTACATGCGGAATCGTCACGCCCGATCCCGATACCGGACTAACGAGAAACTGAAGTGCATGGCTGCCGTATGCACGCTCGCAGACGACCGCGTTTAAGCGCCCCGCAGAACCCTGCGCCAGTCGTATCTGCGTTTCGTCTTGCGCATTGAGCACAGGGCCGGCGCCGATTAGCAGCGTGACTGCTTCGATGACCTGTTCGAGTGTGATTCCCGCTTTGCTCACCTCGCGCTCGATCGCTCCAAGCGTCGTTACGCGGCAGTCCGCCATCGCCTGCAAAACGGGCCGGTACACCGCGTCCGGCAGCGCGGTTTCCCCGAGCGCGCCACGCACCTTTAGCGAAACCGCCCACTGCGGCGCCGGGAGCATCACGCGATGCGCACGTAGCGCCGCGAGCCGTTCGCTCGCCTCGAGCGCACGAGGCTGCTTAACCCAATAGTCGCGTCGAAACGACCGGTTCATGCATAGATCGCGAGCCGCCTCGCGCAACGCCAGGTCGTCGATACCCGCAAGCAGGTCGCGCTGGGCCGCAAGCAAATTGATCGAGTCGACGTGATCGCGATAGTCAGCCGATGCGAGATAAGACAGCCCGGACGACTCGAGCGCCTCCGCGACCTGTAGAAACGATGTCGGATGCCAGTTGCGCGCAAAGTATTCGTGAGCAAGGTAGCGCGGATTCTCTTCCGACAAGCCGTTCACACGCTCGACAATCGCAGGATTGACCTGCGCGTAACCGGGGCGCGCGGCCACGACCTTCTGTGCAAACGCAATCGCAGCCCGGATCCGCTCGGTGGTGTGGTGCTCGTCGGGTTCGTCGGGTTCCTGCGGTTCATTGCCGCCGGTCCGGTGCCGGCGGCTCGCCATGAAATGGCCATGCATGAGTTCGCGAACCGGCATCATCGCGGACCAGCCGGGCTGTGTGTTGTAACTAATATACAGCACGCCGCCCGGTTTCAGCTTCCGCGCAATAAACGTGGCGACGGTTGCGCGGTCTTCGTCGGTGATCCAGCTCCATACGCCATGCAGGCCGATGAACTCGAAATCGGGCAGATCGTCGCGGCGGCAAAACTCGGCGAAGCGGCCGGACAGCAGATGTGCCTGCGTTTGCGCATCGTGCGCGAGTTGTTGCGCAAAAGCGGCGTGCCGCGGATCGGCGTCGACGCCATACCACTGAACGGTCGAACCGGCCGCATGAAGGTTCGTGCTGACGCCGAAGCCGAAGCCGAGTTCGCACGCATTGTGTATGACCGGAGAGTCGAAACCAGCACGAAGCAGCGGCAGCCTGGCGCGCAGCGGATTCAGTTCATCGCAATAGCCATGCGTATAGGCCATTTCGTTATCGTAGTGATGAGCAAGGCCAGTCATCGTGCCGCCGCATGTATTGAAGAGCGGCAATCTTAAGCTACGATTCATCACCTGTCATTCCATGCCGAACGAAAACCTTTATTACGTTTTGCGTTCAAAAATAAGTGCAACCCGAACTGTGACTCATGCGAATTAGCATTGGGATAGATACTGTGTCCGGACCATCGTAGCCGGCCGAATTCAGGCGTTTTACCGGTTACGAATTTGAAAGCATCCACGAAACATCGACGAGACCCGATGACGATTCACTTCAGCTGTACCCAATGCGGCAAGTGCTGTCACAACCTCAAACTTCCGCTAAGCCTCGCGGAAGCCGCGACATGGCTGCGGCGCGGCGGCGATATCGAGCTGTTTTGCGAAGCGATTCCGTGGCCCGTCGAACCGCCGGACACCGACGCGCAGGCTATGCACAAACGCAGGCTCTCATTTCCTGTCCTGTGCGGTGCCTTGCCGATCCGTGTGGTTGTTACCGTCGTGGCCAGCTTCGACGGCGCGTGCCCGCATTTGCAATCCGATGGACGATGCGGCGCCTACGAACTGCGGCCGCGCGTATGCCGCATCTACCCGGCCGAGGTCAATCCGTTCATTCCGTTGACGCCCGCGTCAAAAGCCTGTCCACCAGAAGCATGGAGCGTCGACAAGCCCGTGTTCTTTGCACAGGAACGCCTGGCCGATGCGGATACGCTCGAGGTGATCAACGCATCGAGATCGGCCGCTGCGCATGACGCGCCGCTCAAGCAGCACCTGTGTGCCTATCTCGGCGTGTCGAGCGCGGCGCTCGCTAACGAAGGTTTCGTCATTTACGCGTTTGCGCGCGATGCGATGCTCGAGGCGCTCGAACGCCTTGAACGCCTTGAACGCGACGACGCGCATGCATTGCCCGCCTCGGAATGGCAATTCGTTTCCAACCGTCGCGCGACCGTGGACGCGCTCGCGTCGATCGAAGCCAATCACGCTGTTCCGTCGTCTTTAACGGAAGAATATGTGCGCTACATGGAATTCTTCGCGTCCGACCTATGACGCGCTCGTTGCCGATGGCGCGCGCGAGGCGTCCATTCGTCTTGTCAGGCTTTTCATGCCGCGGTGGAGGCTGGCCTTGATAGCGGCTTGCGACCAGCCCGTCAGTTGTGCAGCCTCGATGACCGAGAGGCCTTGCAGTTTGATCCACACGATCAACATCTGCTGCTTGCGCGGCAGTCGCTTCAGCATGGTTTCGATATCGCGCTTTGCGTCGGCACGTTCGGTGTCCGACGTGCCCTGGAACTCGTAACCGGTATCCAGCGTTTGATGCAGCGCGATCCAACGCGATTTCGCGCGCCAGTAGTCCGCAAGCTTGTAGCGCGCAATCGCGTACACCCATGCCGTGAGCGGCTCGTTCCATCGATACGTTGCGCGCGCATCGTGAACGGCGAGCATGATCTCCTGGACGATGTCGTCGATATCGTCGAGAAGCGGGTAGAGGCGCCGGCGCAGGTAAGCGTGCAAATGAAGCGCCAGCGCATCGAGAAATGCGCGATACGCGGCGCCATCGCCATCGAACGATCGCTTCAGCAGTGACCGGAGCGCATGCTCGACCGCGTTTTGTTGCGAAGCATCAGTGGATGTGACCATGGCGTTGTTTTCCCGGTATGTCGGGTGGAAGACAACGCGTTGGTCGGATCAGCGCGTGAGATATGACAAGGGGCGTTAGTCGTAGTCTTTGTCATGCCCCGGGCGTGGGTCGTTTATGTGGTTGTTGTGGGACGAAGCAGCGTCCCTGGCGGTTGGTGTCCGGTTTTCAAGCCTTGCCGTCGGCTTCACCGGTGGCGAGACCTCGCCGTAGCAACTCGTCGAGCAGGCCCGTCATCCCGCCCGGGTGCGTCGCGGCACGCGCCTTCAGTGTGTCCACGAGTTCGCTGTTGAGCTTGCACGCAAACGCCACGAGTCCTTGAGCCTGATCCAGCTTGCGCTGCTCGCGCCGGTCCAGCGGGGTTTCCGTCACGCCTTTGCCGAAGCGCTCGGAGCGCGTCTGCTTCATCGAGTGGGTCAGTTTCAGCGCCTTGTTCTTCTCGAGGTCGGTCTTTTTCATTGCCATATGACAGGGTCTCGCGGTTGGAATCGGTGAGGCCGTATTGTACGAGTTGTCACAGGCGTTCGAGTACCGGGGGTGCGAGCGGCAACGGCCGTTGCCGTCCTTGATATGATCGTCGCCTGACGAACTGGAAATGCCCTCATGCAAGTGCTTATCGATGCGGACGCTTGCCCCGCTGTCATCAAAGACATGCTGTTTCGGGCTGCGCGACGTACTGAAGTCATGGTGACGCTGGTGGCGAATCAATATTTGCGTACGCCGCCGTCTCCGTATATCCGGGCCATTCAGGTGCCGGCAGGTATCGACGCGGCCGACGCGCGTATCGTCGAACTCGTGATGTCGGGCGATCTGGTGATTACCGCTGACATACCGCTCGCCGCCGCGGTACTCGACAAGGGCGCCCATGCGCTCGATCCGCGCGGAGTCTGGTTCACCACCGAAAACATCCGGGAACGCCTGACGATGCGCGACGTGATGGATCAACTGCGCAGCGCAGGCATCGATACGGGCGGCCCCGCGCCCTTCAGCGCGCGCGACAGCAAATCCTTTGCAGCGCAGCTCGATCGATTCCTTGCGATTCATGGCGCGTCGCCGCGCGGGGCATGATCGTGGCTACGAGCGAGCGCCGCACATCGACGCTGCAATCAGGGCTGCACAGGCGGCGTCGCGACGCTCGCTCGCACGCGATACAGCAATGAAGGATCCTCGTTGACGATTTGCCAGTCCACCCATTGACCCGCCGGCACGATCAGTCCCGGATGGTTCGCATGCACCTGGCTCGGTTGCGGCGGCAGCTTGCAGCCGCTGGGGCTTTGACGCGCGGTATTGCTTTCGACGGTGTCCTGCGCATCGATTGCGAGAACCGACTCGCTCGGGCTCGCCCGCAGCGGCGAGACCGTGATGGTGCGCTGCAGATCGATACTTCCCGCAGCCTGATCTTTGCAGCCTACCTTATGCGTGACCACCTTATGATGTCTTTCGGTCCGCGCCTGACCGAGCGCGGTCGTGCCGTCGAATGAATCGATCTGCTGACCGTCGCGAACGACCTGCAGTGTCCAGTTGACGACAGGCTGCACGCCCGGCTGCGCGGACGGCTGAGCCGCAGGGAGTGCCGGCAGCGGTGCAGGGGGCTGCGACACTGGCGGTGCGGGTTGCGCGTAGGGCGGCTGCTGCGGCGCCGGTTGCGCATATGGGTCGGGTCTCGGCGCGGTCTGTTCCGCGGGTTGCGGCGCCGGCGTCGGGAGCAAGGGGGGCTGTGGCTGCGCGGCGGGCGGTGGCGCGTTCTTGTGAGTTGCTTCGTGGGCACGCTTACGCGTGGACTTGCGAACCGGCTTCTCGGCGGGCTTCGCAGCAGGTTTTTCAGCGCGTGTTTCAGGTGGCTTCCCAGCAGGCTCTTGCGCAGCGGGCTGCGCAGCAGACGCGGGCGGATGCAGAGGAACGGCGTGCACCACCGGTGGCGGCGCCGGAACCTCCGGCTGCACCACACCCTGCACCTGTGTCTGCGCGTGCGCGTGCGTGGATATGAACGCGGCGGTAGAGACGGAAAGAGCAACGGCGAGGCAGTTCTTCCACGGCATCATGTAGGGAGGCTCCGGGCACGCGTTCCGTTGCAACGTCGTTGCACAACGCGTGCCTGGTCGCCATGAAAAACCGCAAGATGGAGACGGCGATTACCGTGCTGACCGGCGTTGTCTTCCGAGGCACAACCGACGTTCAGCCCGTCGCCGTGCTGACCCAAACGCGGCATGCGCTCGACGCACTCTGTCAGGACGGCGCGCATCAGGTTCAAGCGATTGCCATGCCTTCGACGATAACCATCGGTGTCCCCGTCGGGATGACAGAGGAGATGCGCAACCCTAAGTCGGATCGTAGCCATGTCGTTCTGTGAGCCAAGGAGTTGGTAGAATGTTTTGTCTTCCTAAGACCGCTTGGCCTCCGACTTGGTCCATTGGCGAAGTGGTCCGCGAGCGAATACGTTGCTGCAGCGTGGACCACTTGCGTTACCCAAATACCTGTAATTATCTGCATCATGCGCGCGCCGATGTCACTGCCCAACGTCGTCGCCAACGGAGGGGACACTCGATGACCTTCGCGACAGATCATTGCTATCAGGCAGTGTCGTAGCGTCGCTCGCGCAAACGTTCTGGGAGCAGCGATCGCGCTTCTATCAGAACAAGCTTGTCGATACGTTGACGCCTTCCCACGGCAATTTAGGCGCCACAGTTAACACGCTCAATCAAGGCAACTTCACGCGCGGGCCTGATCCGGAGCGGACATGGCAATGGCCGCCGACCCCATTGCTCGGGCCGCTTCTGTCCGTTGCACGACCTGCATTCATTCGAGCGCGTCGCCGCTCGCCGCCTTGCGGCTCGCCGCATACTGGCGCGGCGTCATTTCGTAGCGCTCCTTGAACGCGCGGCTGAAGTGCGCCGCATTCGCAAAGCCGCACTGAAACGCGACCTCCCCGATCGCGCCGCGCGGCTCGTTGGCAAGCAGCCGCGCCGCATGCTCGAGGCGCAATGACCACGCATAGCGCATCGGCGATAGCCCTTGGTCTCGCAGCGCGCGCGTAAGGCTACTGGCTGACATGTTCAGTTGTGCCGCAATACTCGGGACGCTTAGGCCCGGATCGCCAATGTTGCGCACAATCAGTTTTTTCGCGCGTAGCGCGGTAACCACACTGGCACCGCTCGGAGCAGGCCCGTCGCGCTCGTTGACCAACACATCCATCAGATCGAGACACTGATCGCCTAGCCGCGTGAGCAGCGCGTTGTTTGCCTTTCCAGCATAAGAGGCTACATTGAGCAGAAACTCGCGTATCACACCGACATCCGGCGACGCCGGGTCACGCATGTAGGCGCTCGAAGCGCGCATGCGCAGCCCGCGCTCGCGCAATGCCGACTTCGGAATATTCAGTAAAACCAGACGTGTAGATTCGCGAAACGACTTCTTGAACCTGACCAGCGGGTCGACCACAACGAGGTCGCCGGGCCGGACCGTCATCATCTCGCCATCCTGTTCGATCGACATCATGCCGCTTGTCACGATTTGCACGTACAGACGTTCGTCGTTCAGGACGCTCGTATGCGAGAGCGTTGAGATCGACTGCCACGCAAGATTCATGTTCGCTACGATGATTTGTCCCGCGGACAGATTGCTCATCGTGGACGCGTCGAACCCGGATGATTGAAACCGGCATTCCAGGCCGCAATGCGTCTTCACCGCTTCGATCCATGCGTCACGGCACATCGGCACGCCGTTCCAGGTGTTGTCAGCAAGCAGGTCATTCACAGCGGTACATCTCCTTTGCGAAACGGATATGCGGTAAGTCTTTGATCGAGTGTGTTGGGCGTTCCGCGATCGCGTGCTCGTCCTGTTCGCGCGTCGCCTGAGCGTCCGCGGGTTGGCCGCCGCCATTACGCGCGTGCCCCGCGCGAACAGCGCCTGGTCTCCCAACGCCCGGCCTTGCGCGTGCGCGGTGCGCGTCGTGTCGAGAATGCGCTTGTCGACGTCCCGCCGCTGGCTCGGTCGTCCAATGTGGACGTCGTTGGCGCAGCGGGGGTAGTAGGGTGCGATGCTTGTCGCAGTTCAAACACGCGGGCCCGCAAGCTGCGCGTCGGTGGCTCCGGGTTTGACCTTGGTTGCTTGTGTCGGCCAATCCGCCGCACAGGCCAAGCTCCGACTGGCCGATACGCTCGCGATGGAGTTTGCCCGACACGCCCGGACCGCTGGTGCCGGCTACCGAGCGCGAGCCCAGTGACAGCCCCGACGATGTGCCGCTGCGCGCGATGGACAGGTCCCCCGCGACGAGCAGGCGCATGCACCCATGAACAATGCGGCTTTCCAGCAAGGTACGCGCTGCAACGCGCGCCCCACTAATAACGGTGACGGCTTCACAGGGACTGAGCAGCCCTCGATGGCCGCGGAAACCGGAAATGGTTACCCGCGCGCTTGCGAAGCACCTCGCATATAACGGGTCCATCACCGCATAAGTACAACCTATTTTGTGGAAATCGAGTCCGGCGTCGACAGCACCGTCCTGGCTGGACAGATTCGCCACTCCGTGATTACGCGGCAGGCATCACGTTATGGTTGAGCCGGAACATGTTGGTCGGGTCGTAGTTCTTCTTGATGAACGCCAGCCGCTTGTAGCATTCCGGACCGTAAATAGCGGCTGCGTCGGTAGCCTCATCCGGCGCGAGGTTGTTCACGTACCGCCGCTCGCCTTGCCAGGGGCTCATGCCGTCGAGCAGTTCCGCGACCATCCTCTTGAGTTGTGACTCCTGTGACAGCGGACCGGCCGCGACGCCCAGCAGGCTGTACGGTAAGCCCCTGGTCGATACTGCATTCGGAACCGCGGGCTCCCGGGCCCACGCCCCGCCCAGCGCACGTAGCTCGGCCATCACTAGAGTTGTTTTGGCATCCGGACCAACGAGTTCGATCAGTTTGTCCTGCGCGCGCGCGGGCAATTCCCGCAGCATGATGCCCCGTTCGTAGTAGGGCAAGGGCTCGGTCGGCTCATCGTGTATCGACGCGACCTCGATGTACGGCATGTCCCGCACCGTGTCCAGGACTGCCGGTGCTAAGGCCCGCAGCGGCGCTACCATCCGCTCGCCGTCCTCAATCGTACCGTTGTAGGCAATCCGCACCGACACGAGAAACTTTCCGCGCAGAGACTCGGTTACTTCGGGTATTGGCGGCATCCGCATCACGGCAATCGACGTGACCATGGCCTCCGGGGTGCGCGGGTGCCAGTCGGCCCAAGCTCGCAGCACATCGGCCGTCCGCTCACCGGCGAAGTAGATGGCGCCGCCGTAGAGGCGTGGCACCGGAAACAGGTCGAATTCCAGCGCCGTGACCACGCCGAAGTTACCCTTGCCGCCGCGTAGCGCCCAGAACAGGTCAGGTTCCGATTGCGCATCGACATGCCGGAGTTCGCCGTCCGCGGTCACCACATCCAGCGAGCGCACGTGGTCAGCCGCATAGCCGTGGGAGCGGCCGAGTGTTGGACTGAGGCCGCCTCCCAAGGTGTAGCCGGAGACTCCCACAGTTGGGTTCGACCCGTTCAGCGGAGCGAGCCCGGCCTTCGCCGCCTTCTCGACGACCTCGGACCAGATCGCTCCCGCGCCGACACGGGCTTTGCGGCCGATCGCATCGATGGCGACATCATTCATCCGCCGGGTTGCGATGACGACGGCGCCGCGCGCTTGGCCGACTACCTGGTGACCGGTTGTCTTCACCATAACCGGGCGATGGTGCCCGGCTGCGAAACGGACGACGGCCTGAATATCGGCCGCGCTCTCCGGCACCACGATCATTGCAGGTACCAGCTCGTGATTCAGGTTCCAGACCGCCCGCGCATCATCGTATCCCGCGTCGCCTGGCAGTAGAACCGAACCGGCGATCATTGCAGTGAGGAGCGCAATAGCCTCCGGCAATATCGGCGGCAGCGACGAATCGTTGAATGACATACACGTCCCATATAGCTAATGGATTGCGCTTCAGGTGACCAATCGTAACCTTCGCCACGCGCCGGGTATAGGTCGTTTAAACCGGTGATTTGGGACGGGTCACGCTTACGACATTGCAAGCACCGAGACTTACGTGTAGTCGTGGTGACTCGAACGCAGGAATTGGCCGAGGCGATCCGATAAGCGGGTGCTTGGATTCAAGCGTCAAACCGGCAAGCAGCGCCACAGTTGAACCGTCACTCACTCTCGCAAAAGCCTTTCCTGTGGCTTCAGCTTATCGAAATGAGAACGATACGGGCTCAACGACATAAGTGCTGTCAGACCTCTGACCAAGGCGATCGTAAAGACGACGCCAAGCAAGGCGCCTCAACCGATAGTGAATCGCACTTTAATGCTCATGTGCGCGTACGGACGGACGAGGAGGGCTCCGACGAGCGCCATTAGGAAGACAATAACTAAATTGCAAACTTGGACATGAACAGAAACCGAGGTATGTATGGCATATTGCCCGAAGCCATATACGTATCCGGTACCGTCTTGCGGCCCCAACGGCGCAGTAGGTCCAGTCAGTTCCATGACGACTAGCTTGTCCGTCTCCGGAACCGTACTCCGCAGGAGCCCTATCGACAGTCGCTCGTCGCGCCCAAAACCGCGGCGCGACCGACCATCGCACGCGCACTAATCATTGCATCAGATAAGGCCTACAAAGATGATCGCTGATGATCAGAGTGCCCACAGCCCGCGTGCTTGAGTTAAAACAAACCTTCTTACAGACCTGCATAGACCATCTTTGTGAATTTCGGGCCATTGAACACGAGCTTTCCCCATTTATCATCGAAGGCGGCCGTGGGCTTTGCAGCGATGATTTCGTCGAGCGATTTGCCTTGGCGCTTTAGCGCGACGATGTTATCGCGGATCGCGACCAGCATGTCGCGGAATTCGACTAATTCAGCTCTCGTGCCAACCGGGCCATGACCGGGAATAAGAATCGTGTGGTCTGTCGTGCGCATGACAGCTTCGTTAGCCCAATGGATTGCGCCATCAATGCTGCCGCCGCCCTCATTGTCGATGTAGGGATAAATACCATTCCAGAATGTGTCCCCCAGCGCCAGCACATCGGCATCTTTGAAATAAACCCACAAGTCGCCATCCGTGTGGCCCTCCCCGAGATATTCGATCTCGAGTTGGCCTCCCGCGAAGGAAAATGCACTTTTGCTTTCAACCAGGAGCGTTGGGCGAGCGCCGTCCGGCACAGGGTCAAACGTCCAGTTCCAAGCATTCACATGGGTAGTCTCAGTCAAATGCTTGAAGGTTTTGATGTGCGCAATGATAGTGGCACCGGCCTCATGCATCCATGCATTGCCATCAGTGTGATCCCAGTGCCAATGCGTGTTGACCAGATATTTCAATGGCCCAGGACCGATCTTATCGAGCGCAGCGCGCATTTTTTCCTGTGACTTGCTAATGCCCGCGTCGACCAGGAACTTTCCTTCTGCGCCTGATAAAACTACGACATTGCCCCCAGAGCCCATTAAAACAGTGATATTGCCACGTACGGGTACCACAACGAGGTCCTCGTCGGCACGGCGCAGATATCGTGCACCGGCACCAGTGTGAAAGTAATCGTCCCGATTGTCATCCGCGTTCGTCGTGGCTAACGGTTCGGCAGTCTCGCTCGTGGCGGCTTCGGTTCGGGTGGAGGAAAGGCCTTGCATGGTGAACTCCTTAGTATGGCTGTTGCCATCAGCGATGGCATGACTAGAATCTAGTAGCTGCAACGCCAGAGTTAATGCTCAAAGGTGCCAACTACATGCTCAGACGTCTCACATGGCGCGGTGTCGGGCCCTTCAGAAAATAGGGCATTACGCAGCGCGTTGTGTCCATGGCGCTTCAGCGAGGGGCATCTTGCGCCGGCCGACAGGTCGGGCCTGGCGCGTTTCTTAAGAAGGGGAGGTGCTTGCAGTCTCCGTTGAGCGGAAACCATGGTTAGGATGGCGCCTATTCGAAATTTTCCTGTTTTGTTCGACTTGCCCCGCGATGTTGTGGGGGAATCAGCCGCCACACAAGCCAGGTGACGGGGGCAGCGCCTTGCAAAGGAAACATTGGTTTATAGGTTCCACCCGTTTGTGTCATTGCCGCTACATGGAACAGATCCTATTGTTCTGCTCCGGGTGATGCTTCGCCGCGATGTCGGCATGTACGTTAAATGGACATCGATGGTGCGTCCCATGCATGTGAGCGGGTCGATCGAAACTGATTGACCGGTATGGGTCCGCTTGCGCCACTCGTCAGGTTTCTTGCACCTGCCAGCGTTCTACACTGGCTTATTAAGAGGAGCATCGCAATGGGAAACGAAATTGCCGGCATCAGGATTCCGGACAGTCAACTCGCGCGGGAGGCGACCGAGCTTGTGCGCGATACTGAATCGGATTTGCTGTTCCATCATTCCAGGCGCGTGTTTCTATTCGGCGCGCTGGCGGGCGAGCGAAAGCAGCTCGAGTACGACCTGGAGTTGCTCTATATCGGCGGCATGTTCCACGATATGGGGCTCACCCAGAAATATCGCCATTCACACAATCGCTTCGAAGTGGACAGTGCGAACGAGGCGGCAGACTTTCTGCGCCGTCATGGCATCAGCGAGCAGGATGTAGAAATTGTATGGGATGCGATTTCGTTGCATACGACGCCTGGAATTCCGCCATTCAAGAAGCCGGTCGTTCAGCTGGTGACAGCTGGCGTCGAAATGGATGTGCTGGGCTTCGCGTACGACGAGTTCACGGAAAAGCAGCGCCAACAGGTGCTGTCAGCGCATCCAAGGGTATCGAATTTCAAGGAGCAGATTATCGATGCCTTCAACGAAGGCATGAAGCACCGTCCTGAGTCGACATTTGGCACTGTCAACGATGACGTGCTGGCGCTAAAGGATCCGAAGTTCCGGCGACTGAACTTCTGCGGTCTCATTCTCGGCAATGCGTGGGTCGACGATCGGCACGACAGCCTACACTGTAACGACCCGTCACATAACCATTGCTAGCGACTCGCGATGTGTGGCGTTTTTTGAGGCAGCGGGACATCGCCAGTTAAGACTTATTTCTTCGGAAGTTCGACTGGCGGGCGCGACGGCTTGAGCGAAGCGCAACGGTGGCGAACCGACCATGACGGTTGGTGGTGAAGCGGCCGGCACTGAACTACACCGGGCTGCGACTGAGCAATGTCGTCCTGGGACGGGCGCTCTATCTGAACAACGGGGCCGGGCTGGCTCGATATCGCCAAAACGGTGCTGCTGCAAAACGCGGTAACGAGTGCGTGCGATGCGCTCGATGGTGTCGCGGACGGGATCATTTTGAACGTGACGGCATGCAAGGCGCAATCGGCTGACGTACTCGCATCGTTACGCTGTGCGAATGGCGCCGATAAGGGCGAAACATGCCTGCCTGACCCGCAGCACTAGTGGGTGACGGGCGATCAGTGGGGTCAAATATTTCATCACGCGTGTGCCGACCTTCGACTCACTGACGCTCGACCCGCTCAACCCGTGCACCTATCAGCCGCGCGTGCAGGCGGTATCGGCGCTGACGGATGCCACCAGCACCGACTTGAGCGCGTTTCTCGCGAGGGGCGGCAAGTTGATCACGACGCACGGTCTTGCCGACGAGATCGTCAGTACAGACTCCAGCGCTGACTACTACAACGCGCTGGTGCAACGCCTCGGTCAGGCACGGTCGATGGATTCGTCCGGTTTTATCTGATGCCGGGCGTAGGCCATGGGACCGGACCTTTCCGAGAGGCGAGCCATAAAAGCTCGTCCTCCTCGCGACATTGCTCCCAAACCTCATCTTTGCGGCTTGTCGCGTCGGTGCGCGCCAGGGCAAATACCAGCCAGCTTGCGAAACTTTTCGTGCGTAAGTGACAGGGTTACTGTTTCATTGGCGGTACGTTTTGCAAGCGATTGGACCGGATTCGGTCCTGCGGTTTTCGTCTGTGCGATCGACTGGCGCTGCGCGCGGCTCGTCATGGCATCGAGCGAGGTTGAGGGAATGGTCCTGCAATATCTTCGCCGTGAGTTCGCTGCTTACGGAAGCGACGAGTGGCCGCGCGTGCTCCATGCCGTGAAGGCCGCGCTTGCCGCCGTACTCTGTATCGTGATCTGCATGCGCATTGAACTGCGCAGTCCCGGCACCGCGATGGTCTCGACGGTGATCGTGATGCTGCATCAGCAAAGCGGCATGGTGATCGCGCGCGCATTTTACCGCGCGCTTGGCATCTGTCTTGGCAGCCTCGCAGGGCTCACGCTGATGTGCATGTTTGCGCAGCAGCCGCCGCTTTTTCTGGCGGGTCTCGCGCTGTGGATCGGGCTTTTCGTTGCCGGCGCATCGTACTTCCGCAACTTCCAGTCGTACGGTTTCGTGCTGTCCGGTTACGCGGCCAGCATCACGACCGTCGCCGAATGGTCGAATCCGTACGATGTCGCGACAAATGTGATCTACACCGTCAGCGAGGTCGTGATCGGTGTCGCGAGCGGGAGCCTGGTAAGCGCGATTGTCTTGCCGCAGCGCGTGACGCCGTCGGTCGACAACTGGCGGCACAGCGCGCTCGCGAAGCTGTTGCAGGAATTGCGCGGTTCGACACTCGGCACGGCGGTGGCGGAGCCGATCGGCCGCTATCTCGACCTCGTGCGCGAAAGCGTCAAGCTCGAGCAGTTGCGTACGGCCGCCGTCTTCGAAGACCCGGCGATGCGGCTGCGCATCGACGCGCTGGAGCGGCTCGAGACCGCGTTTCTCGATACGATGACGCGCATCCATGCGATGTGCCGCGCGCGCCAGGGCGCGGCGCGCGCGGGGCCGCACTGCCGTGCATGGCTCGACGGGCAGTTTGCGACGCTGGCCCGCATCGTTTCGAATGCGCAGCAGACTGACCTGCGGCGCGCGCCCGCGATCGATTCGTTGCGCGCTCAACTTCATGCGTTCGAATACGAGTTGTCGACATCGATCGCGAACGAACGGGCGTCGTTGCCCGCCGAACCCGCCGAGGATGCGGCCGCAATTGCGATGGCCGGCGCCGAGGTCTACACGACGGCGGCGTCATTGAGAAGGTTTTGCACGGCCTCGAAGGCGGCCACGCAGACGCCGGGCAAGCGCTTGACCCAGTCGATCGTCAAGGCCGTTTCCTTTCTGCGCGTCGTCCAGCTGCGCGCGAGCCGCACGGCGGCGATGATCGCCGGCATTCGCGCGTGTTGCGCGCTTGGTTTCGTTGGTATTGCATGGGTGATTTCGGAATGGACCAACGGCGTGACCGCGCTCATTTCGGCGGGTATCGCGAGTGGCCTCGCGTCGCTGAGCCCGACGCCGCTCAACGCGAGCTGGCAAATGCTCGCCGGCTGTTTCTTCGCGACGATCGCCGGCTTCATCGTGAACTTCGTGCTGATGCCCGGCTTTTCGGAAGTCGAACTGCTGGTGATCTGCGTCGGCGCGTTCGTGTTTATCGGCGCCTACATCATCACGTTCACGCGCGTGACGCCGCTTGGCCTCGCATTCAACCTGTATTTCGCGCTGACGCTCAATCTGACGAACCCTGCTGTTTACAATCCACCGGCCTATCTCGACCGCAGTTTCTCGCTGCTGTTCGGCATTGCCGTCGTGGTCGCGTCGTTTCTGCTGATTTTCCCGCACGAAGGAAGGTGGGTGGCGAGGCAACATGCGCGGCATATTCGGGAACTGCTGTTGCGCGCGGCCACCGGAACGATCGGTTCGGATGTATCCGCGCAGATCGCCGCATCGATTCGCGATCTGATCGTGCGGCTCAATACGCTACCGAATCTCTCCGGCGCCTATCGCGAAGCGGTCCGAAACTGGGCGTTCGGCTCGTTCTGGATCGCAAACACGCTGCTGCAGGTCCGCCATTACAGCGTAAGTTACGCGGACGTGATGCCGTTGCATTGGCCGCAAACGGAACAGCAGTGGCTCGATGCGATGACCGCGCTCGCGCGGCATGACACGCGTGCGGCGACGAAAGCGGCCGTGCTCGCGACGCAGCAGGCGATTGCCGTTCTCGAAGCGCCGCGGCAGGAAGAAACGAAGACGGTGAAGGACGATCTCGCGATGTTCAGAATTACCGCAGGCCTGTACTCAGCCAAGCTCGCGTTGATCGAGCACCTCGCGGACTGGCCCAAACGCGAGCGGGCAATGCAATGAGCGCGCCGGCTATCCGGACATTACGCGAAATGCGACTCGTCGCCGCTGCCGTTGCAGTCGCGATCGGTTTTGCGGTTGCTTTATGCGGCTGTATCAACGGGCGCGGCATCAAGCCTGAAGCGTCGTATATCGACACTGCCTCGGTCGATGCCGGCGCCGCCGTACGCGACGCCGCCCGCGGCGCCGGCTGGCCCACCGACAAATGGTGGGAACAATGGGACGACCCGCAGCTCGATCAGCTCGTCGCACGCGCCGTGGCCGGCAGCCCGACGCTCGCGATCGTGCAGTCGCGGCTGACCGCGGCGATCTGGCAAGCAAGCGCGCTGCGCGCGTACGAATTTCCCGAGGTCGACGGTCGCGCCGATCTTGCGCGCGCTCGCTTTCCTCGCTATGGAGGCCCGTCGCCTCCCGGTGGCACGACGGTATGGAGAAACTCCGCTGCCATCGATTTCTACTACGACCTCGACCTGTGGGGAAAGAATCGCGCGCGCGCATCGGGCGCCCAAGACATCGTCCAGGCGTCCGCGGCCGACGCGCAATTCGCGGTGCTCGAGCTGCAGGTGGCCGTGGTACGCATCTATAACCAGCTTGCGGTGCAATACGCGCTGCTCGATGTTTACCAGACGATCAACAACGACGAGAAACACAACGTCGATATCGCTACCGCGCGGCGGCAAGCTGGCATCGGCAGCAATGTCGAACTGAGTCAGGCGGCCACGCAATACAAGGCAGGCATCGCGGATATCGTCAGCACGCGCAATGCGATCGCACTTGCGCGCCTGCAGATTGCATATCTGGTCGGCGAGGGCCCAGGTTTCGGCGATTCGCTGACGCGGCCCAAGCCGCCCGCCGAGAAGAATGCGGCGTTGCCAACGTCATTACTGGCCGAGCTGATCGGGCATCGTCCGGACGTGGTCGCGAGCCGCTGGCGTGCGGAGTCCGCGGCAAGGGCGGTTGACGTCGCGCACGCGGAGTTCTATCCAAACATCGACATCGTTGCGACGGCGTCGCTGCTCTCGACTGCGCAGTTCGGCGGATTCTTCAACTTCTTGAATAGCGATGCGATCGGTCATAGCGTGGGCGTCGCAATTTCGCTGCCGATCTTCGACGCAGGGCGCCGCCGCGACAATTACGGCGTGGCGACTGCGGAATACGACGAGGCGGTTCTCAAGTACAACGACACGGTACTTTCGGCGATGCAGAACGTTGCGCAGCAGGTGACCTCGCTGCAGTCGCTTGCGGTCCAGCAATCGACGGTCGAGGATGCGCTAGTCGCTGCGCAACAGTCGTATAGCCTTGCGAGACGCGGTTTCGCGAGCGGCATCACCGAGTACCTCGATGTGCTCGTCGCGCAAAAATCGATGTTGCAACAGGAACGGGACCTCGTGCTCGTTCAGGGGCGCCGCGTCGACGAATGGGCATTGCTCATGAAAGATCTGGGCGGCGGGATCGCGCCGATTTCGACGCCTGAGAGTGTGTCATCGGGAGCAGACCATGCCCGTTGAAGTGAGCATCCTTGGCTTTTTTGCACCGACCCTGCTGCCACTGCTTGTTGTCTGCACGGCGTGCTTTATCGTGATCGATCTGGTTCTTGCACGATTCGGCGTCTATCGCTTTGCGTGGCATCCGGGTCTTTTACGGGTGTCGCTTTTCGCCGTACTGTTTTGCGGCGCCGCGCTGCTCATTCATCGTTGATGAACAAGCTGTCGATCATTCGAACCGGTGTCACGATCGTCGTGGTGATCGTGGCAGTGTCGCTCGTCCATGCAATCTGGGATTGGTATATGTACGCGCCGTGGACGCGCGATGGCAGGTTGCGTGCGAACGTGATCCGGATTTCAACCGACGTGGCGGGCCTTGTGACGGAAGTGCGCGTCAAGGATAACGATCACGTGCATAAGGGCGATATTCTGTTTGTTCTCGATCCGTATCGATTTCGCTATGCGGTGGATCAGGCCGATGCCGATGTCGCGCGCGCCGACGCCCAGGTCAAGCAGGCCGACGCGCAACTGGCGGCAAGCAAGGCCGATTACAAGATGCAGCGGGATAAAGCGACGCGGCGCGAAAAGCTGGCCGGCGACGTCGTGTCGGAAGAGAGCCGCTCGGACTACGCGTTGCAGGCGCAACAGTCGTTTTCCGTGCTTGAAGCGGCGAACGCCGCTTACACGGCGGCGCGGGCGATTCTGAAGGCGGCACTCGTACGCCAGGAGACTGCGCGTCTCGATATGGAGCGCAGCCAGGTGCGCGCGCCGACCGAAGGCTACATCACCAACCTCGATCTATATCCCGGCGACTTCGCGCATGCGGGCGAAGCCAGACTGGCGCTCGTCGATTCGAATTCGTTCTGGGTCTACGGCTATTTCGAGGAAACCAAGGTTCAAGGCATTCGCGTCGGCGACCATGCGACGATCCGCCTGCTCGGCGGTGACGTCGATCTTGAAGGTCACGTTGACAGTATCGCAAGCGGCATCGTCGATCGCGACAATCCGACGGCGACAGGCAATCTGCTCGCGAATGTCGATCCGATCTTCACGTGGGTGCGGCTGGCGCAGCGCGTACCCGTGCGCATCCATCTGGACCACGTGCCGGCTGGTGTCCATCTCGCGATGGGTACGACCTGCACGGTGACGCTGAAGGTCGCGGCGGCGGATGTCGAAAAGCGGCGCAAGCCTTCGTGACCGGCGCTTCGACGTGCGACGCCAACATGTTGCCCGGTGCAAAGCAAAGCGGATTGATGGTTTCATGAATGAACGGGTCACGTGCCGGGGCGATCCTCACCATTCGTTCATTGCACAGCTGTTCCCCGCGCATCACACCGACATGAAATATGGATACCGAGGCTGTGCCACTCGCGACTTTCGCGCTGCTGCCTGTTCGTCCAGATCCACAGGCTGCTTGTCCCACAGTAGAGCACGCCCTTTGCGCTGCTCTTCCTCGAGTCTCGGGTTCTTCGTCTTCAACGAATTGAGGAACTGCGTCACATCGGATTGATACATCTCGTTCTCCACATGATCTTTCAGCAAGGAACCACTCGCGTGCCACATGACACGGACGTGTTCTGCTATATGAGTACGAGTATCGCCAGGCGAATCCGCATGGGCAACGGAGAGACACGGTCGATTCCTGCCACACGCCATCTATTTCCTGCATGGCCCAGCAGGTATTCGCAGTTCCCGAGGATGTTTGACTAACGGACCTGCATTTGTCGGCACAAAGTGATATGCCAGCGGAGCGCATTCATCGCGGGCCTCGGTCTTCACGAGCGCGCAATTGTCGGATTTAAGCAATCCATGAGAAAGCGTAACAGTCGCTCGAAGGCGCTATCTACAATTACAATAGCCTTTCAATCACTCGACTGACGAGCACATGGTCCTCTATCACTGCGGCGCTGCAATCTGGCCCTCCAGCACTCGACGCGGCAACACCTTCGTTGCGCACGCGTGCGTTCTGAAGGACGACGGCGAGCCCGTGTCATTGGCTGAACTCGGGCAGTTCGCAAGCCGAAGCTGCGCCTATGCGTTCGCCTTGCGCTGTGCAACGGCGTTCGTCGACGGCAAACCGCTACCTCGCAAGCCGTTTTGCGCCAGTCCCGAAGCGCAATAGGCGGATGCACGGCAAGCAGCTTCGCTTGCTCAGATGGCAATCCACTGTCAAACAAGCTCGACCCTTAACCGTTCAACAGAGGAACGTTATGCACACGCCTCAGATAAGCCGCTTCAAGTACACGCGCGGGAACGGCGAACGTCGTACTTACGACGTCACGCTCAACGTCATGCGCAAGAATTCCGGCGTCTATGCTTACGCGGCATGGGTGCAGTTTCAGGCGGAATATAAGGGCTCGGGACTGATGCTTCCGCTGGTCGCAAGGACTCGCGAGCACGCATTGAATGAGGCGCGTACACGCATCCAGACGGAGATCGACAGCCTTATCGGCGTAGTCGAGTAGCCGTACGCGTAAAAGCGCGAACCCGAACGGCAGGGAATACGACACAAAGAACGCCGGCGCGCGGGGAAAACCCTGGCGCACCATTCCCATAGGATGAGAATCGCTTTTTTGTCCAGCGGGAATCTCGTGGCATGCTCTGCGCATCGCCTCAGTTTTAAGCCCTTACCGTGAATCAAGACCCGAGCGTCACGGGCGCCGAACGCCTGCTTCTCGTGCTCACCGCGCTGGCGAGCCACGGAAAAGCCATGTCCGTCAAAGACATGCTCGCCGTCACGGGCCTTGCGCAAAGCACGCTCTATAGGCAAGTTGCGTTGCTCAAGCGCTGGGGCTTCGTCGCGGAAGATGCCGGCTATTACGCACCGGGACCCGTCAGCCTGCAGCTTGCCGTCGGTTTCGACATCAACTCGTTGCTTGTCGAATCGAGCCGCGACGGCATGACGCAACTCTCGCGTACCACCCAGGAAAGTATCGGTCTCGTCGTCGCGGTCAACGATCAGGTGATCTGCCTCGAGATGATCGAAAGCACGCACTCGCTGCGCTGCTCGTTTGAAAAAGGCCGCGCGGTACCGCTAAGAGCGGGCGCTTCCGCGAAGTCGCTGCTTGCCTTCATGCCCGACAAGACACGCGCCGAAACGCTCGACCGCCAGTTCGCCAACGACCCGAAAGGTCGTCAGGCAATCGAAGCGGAACTGAACGAAATCCGCACGCGCGGCTATGCAGTCAGCGACAGCGAAGTCGATCCGGGCGTATGGGGCGTCAGCGTGCCGGTTTTCCGCCGCGCGGCGCGCGGTGGTGCGGGCGCAACGGCAAGCGCCTCGATCACACTGATGGCGCCATCTTCGCGCGCCGCGGGCCGCGAGCAGCAACTCGCCGACTGGACCGTGCGCACCGCACAAAACATTTCGGCCCGTCTGCAAGCCGAATCATTCCAACGCAACGCCTGACCGCCAACCAACAAACCACTTTGGGGAAGAGGAACCACCGATGATCAAACTGCACAAAGCCCTTTTTGCCGCCTGCCTGACTGTCGCGATGGCTTGCGCCGTTGCGCCGGGCACCGCCGCCGCGCAAGATTCGAACGTGTTGAACGTCGCCACCGACGCGACGTTCCCGCCGATGGAGTTCGTCGACAAAGGCCAGCGCACCGGCTTCGACATCGATCTCATGAATGCGCTCGCCAAAGCGATGGGCAAGCAGATTCAATGGACCGACATCGATTTCAAAGGTCTGATTCCAGGCCTCATTGCCCATCGCTTCGATGCGGCGATCTCGGGCATCTACATCACGCCCGAACGCAGCCAGGTGGTGGACTTCACGCAGACGTATTTCGCCGGCGGCTTGTCGGTGCTCGTGAAGGCCGATTCGCCGATCAAATCCCCCGCCGATCTGAACGGCAAGAAGGTGACGGTGCAGGTCGGCACGAAGTCGGTCAACTTCCTGCGCGACAACTATCCGCAAGTGCAGCGCGTCGAAGTCGAAAAGAATCAGGAGATGTTCGATCTGGTCGGTATCGGCCGCGCCGATGCAGCCGTTACCGGCAAGCCGGCCGCCTACCAGTTCGCGCGCACGCGCCCGGGCTTTCGCGTGCTCGACAAGGAACTGACGAAGGAAGAGTACGGGATCGCGGTGCGCAAGGATGAGCCGCAACTGCGCGACCAGATGAACGCCGCGCTCGCGAAGATCAAGGCGGATGGCACTTATGCCGCGATCGTGCAGAAGTGGTTCGGCACCACCGCGAAGTAACCGCCCGGATCCGACCTATGCAACTCGACTTCACGCCGGCCATCGCCGGCTGGGCCGACATCGCACGCGGCGCGCTCGTCACCGTCGAAGTGACGGCCGCCGCGCTGTTGCTGAGCTGCGCGCTCGGCCTGTTGATCGGTATCGGCCGGCTCAATCCGCGGCATAAACTGATCTATGGTTTCTGCACCGCGTATCTCGTGTTTTTTCGCGGCACACCGTTGCTCGTGCAACTATTCTTGCTGTTCTTCGGCTTGCCGCAATTCAACATTCTGCTGCCGGCTTTCGTGTGCGGCATGTTGGGGCTCGGACTGTATTCGGCTGCGTACGTCTCCGAAATCGTGCGCGGCGCGATCCAGTCGGTCGACCGCGGGCAAATGGAGGCGGCGCGTTCGATCGGTATGTCCGCGGCCCAGGCAATGCGCGCCATCATTCTGCCGCAAGCGGTCGTGCGTATGATTCCGCCGCTCGGCAACGAATTCATCGCGCTCATCAAGAACTCCGCGCTCGTCTCGCTGCTGACCATCGACGATCTGATGCACGAAGGCCAGAAGATCATCAGCGTGTCGTATCGTTCGCTCGAGGTGTATCTGGTCATCGCGCTCGTCTATCTCGTGCTGACGCAAGCGACCAACTACATGCTTCATCGCGTCGAGCGCCGTCTGCGCGCAGGAGGAATGGTCCAGTGAGCGGCTTGAGCGAACCTATCGTCCGCATTCGCGGACTCGTGAAATCGTTCGGTACGCATCGCGTGCTGAACGGCATCGACTTCGATATTCAGCCGCAGCAGGTGGTGGTGGTGATTGGCCCGAGCGGTTCGGGTAAAAGCACGTTTCTGCGTTGCTGCAACGGGCTCGAACAGCCGGAGAGCGGCACCGTCGACATATGCGGGCATCGTCTCGTCGACCATGGCGCCATGCTGAAGGATCGTGCGCTCAATGCGTTGCGCACTGAAGTCGGCATGGTGTTTCAATCGTTCAATCTGTTTCCGCATCTATCGGTGCTGCATAACATCACCGTCGGGCCGCGCATGTTGCGCGGCGCGTCGAAAGCGGATGCCGAGGCGGCCGCGCTTGCGTTGCTCGAAAAGGTTGGACTTGCACATAAGGCGCATGCGATGCCGGCCAGTCTTTCGGGCGGACAGAAGCAGCGCGTTGCGATTGCACGCGCGCTCGCGATGCAGCCGCGCGTGATGCTGTTCGACGAACCCACGTCCGCGCTCGATCCCGAACTCGTCGGCGAAGTGCTGCAGGTGATGAAGCTGCTCGCGTCGGAAGGCATGACGATGCTGGTCGTCACGCATGAAATGGGCTTCGCAAAGGAAGTGGCGGATGTGGTCGTTGTGATGGATGGAGGTGAAATCGTCGAGTCCGGTCCGCCGGCGACGATCTTCTCCGCACCGTCGCAGCCGCGTACGCGGACGTTCCTGCAGGCCGTGCTGTCGCGCGCGTGATGCGCGTGCACGCAAAGCGCCAGTAGGCAACGCTAAATGTTCGGCTCACGCAGGCACCGGGAACAGGAAACCATGAATCATTCAACTCGCGCGATCTTTGCAGAGCACGCGTTGCTGCCCGAAGGATGGCGCAGCAACGTGCTGCTCGAATGGAACGAGCAGGGCGCGCTGCTCAACGTCTCGCCGGATAGACGCGATGCGCCGGCGAATGTCGCGAAGGCATCGGGCCCGATCGTACCCGGTATGCCGAATCTTCACTCGCACGCATTCCAGCGCGCGATGGCGGGCCTCACCGAGTATCGCGCGAACCCGACCGATAGTTTCTGGAGCTGGCGCGATCTGATGTACCGGTTCGCCGCGCGCATCACACCCGACACGCTTGGCGCGATTGCACGCTGGCTCTACGTCGAAATGCTGAAGGCTGGCTACACGTCGGTTTGCGAGTTTCATTACGTCCATCATGCGGCGGACGGGCAACGCTATGCGAATCCGGCGGAACTTGCGCAGCGTGTCGTCGACGCGGCAAGCGAGACCGGTATCGGCATGACGATGCTGCCCGTTTTGTACCAGTACAGCGGCTTCGGCGCGCAGCCACCGCGTGATGATCAGCGGCGCTTCATCAATTCGCCCGAGCATCTGCTTTCGCTTCTCGAAGCGCTAAGGCAAGCGAGGCCCGAACACGGCGCGCTGCGTTACGGCGTCGCGCCGCATTCGTTGCGCGCCGTCTCCGAAGCCTCGCTGCGCACGCTGATCGAGGGGCTCGACGCGCTGTCGCCCGATGCGCCCGTGCATATCCATATCGCGGAACAGACGGCCGAAGTGGAAGCATGTCTTGCCGCCGAAGGCTCACGGCCCGTCCAATGGCTGCTCGATCGTTTCGATGTGACGGGGCGTTGGTGTCTCGTACATGCAACGCATGTCGATGCCAACGAGACGATCTCGCTTGCAAAGCGCGGCGCGGTGGCCGGCCTGTGCCTGACCACGGAGGCGAATCTCGGCGACGGCATTTTCCCCGCGCAGGAGTATCTCGACGCAGGCGGCCGATTCGGCATCGGCTCGGATAGTCATATCGGCATCGACTGGCGCTCCGAATTGCGGTTGCTCGAATACGGGCAACGGCTCGTCAGGCGTCAACGCAATGTTTTGGCATCGCCGCAGACCCCGCACGTTGCCGACCGGCTTTTTCAAGGCGCGCTCGCAGGCGGCGCGCTGGCGACGGGCCGCACGGTCGGCGCACTGAAGCGCGGCAGCCGCGCCGACTGGATCGTGCTCGATGCGCAGCATCCGCAACTTGCGCAACAGAAGGCGGATACGTGGCTTTCGTCGATCGTCTTCGGCGAGCACGGCGAAACGCCGGTTCTCGACGTTTATGCCGGCGGCGAGCGCCTCGTGCATCAGCGCCGTCATCGCGATGAAGGGCGCCTCTATGCCGATTATCGTAAGGCGCTTTCGCATCTGCTTGCCGATGCGTGAATACGCGCAATCACCTGAACGGAGATCCACCCCATGAGCGAACTGTTTTTTATCGAGCGCGGCACGGCGCCGTTGCTGATTTCGATCCCGCATCTGGGCACGCTTATTCCCGATACGATGCGCGACCAGTACACCGATATTGCATTGACCGTTGCCGATACCGACTGGCACCTCGATCGCCTCTATGCATTTGGCAAAGCGCTCGGCGCGACGATGCTCGGTGCGCGCGTCTCGCGCTATGTGATCGATCTGAACCGGCCGTCGAACGACGAAAGTCTTTATCCGGGGCAAACGACCACGTCGCTGTGTCCGACCGAAACATTTCGCGGCGAACCGCTCTATCGCGACGGACGCACACCGGACAACGCCGAACGCGAGCGACGCGTCGCGACTTATTGGCAGCCTTATCACGATGCGTTGCGAGCGGAACTGCAACGCTTGCGTGCGCAGCATGCGAATGTGCTGCTATGGGAGGCGCACTCGATTGCGAGCGTGCTGCCGCGTCTTTTCGACGGCAAGCTGCCCGATCTGAACATCGGTACGCAGGATGGCCGCACGGCCGCTGCGCCCGTGCTCGACGCGGTAAAACAGGCGGCCGCCGCGAGCGCGTTCACATGGATCGCGAATGGGCGATTCAAGGGCGGCTTTATTACGCGTCGCTTCGGCGCGCCGCAGGACGGCATTCATGCGGTGCAGCTCGAGATGTGTCAGTCGACCTATATGAGCGAGGACGCCCCGTTTGACTATCTCCCGGAAGTCGCGCAGCAGGTCGAGCCGGTGGTGCGGCAGATGGTGAGCGGAGCGCTCGATGTCGTGGTCGCGATGAATGCTTCGGTTCGCTGAATGATGTGCACGTAAAAGTGACCCGACGGAACCGCATCGACATGCACGCGCAAACGTTTCCGCCGGAAAAGCTTTCGATTCAGCGTAAAATGCACTCCCGCCGCGATGTTCCGGCGGAGTGCCGTTACGCCAACGATGCATGTCGACCTAATTACTCTCTATCTTCTTGCGATCGGGACGCTACTCGCCAGCTCGGCGATGACGCTGTGGGAGCATCGCGCCCATTCGAAGCGCAGCAGGGAGTTGAAGATACTGGCAGCGGCGTATGCAACGCTTGCGATTGGCTGCGCGGCTGCACTGTATCGTCATGGCGTGCCAGGCGTCATAGGCTCGGCGCTTAGCAATCTCGTCATTTTTACCGGCTATCTGCTGATTCTCCATGGTGTCGCTTCGCTAAACGGCAGGCGATACGGCGCGGCTTCGCTGGGCCTCTTTGCCGTCAATGCGCTCGCATGGGTGATCGCGGGCACCCGATGGCAAGAGACGATGTGGGCCTACGTGAGCGCGTTGCCGATCGCGGTCGCTTCAGGCATCACGGCTTATGAACTGTTGCGCAACGATGGCCGGAAACGCTTCCAGCCGCAGTACATCGCCGCGATGGTGGCGGGCGTTCATGCCGTCTTCTATGCCTTCAGGGCGTTTATTCTGCCGTGGCTTGCGCTCCGGTACGGCAAGGATGCGTTAATGGCATCCAGCGTCGTCACGATGTACGAAGGCGTGCTGTATTCGGTCGTTCTCCCGATGACGCTGCTCAAGCTCGTGCGCGAGGAAGCGCATGGGCAACTGTTGCGGGAATCGCAAACGGACTATCTGACCGGCCTTGGCAATCGCCGATGGTTCTTCGAAGAGGGCGCGCGCGTGATCGATGACGCGGGCGCATCGCGGCCGGTTTCGCTGCTTGCGTTCGACCTCGACCACTTCAAGACGATCAACGACCAATACGGTCATGAGACGGGGGACGCGGTACTCAGATCGTTCGCGGACGTGGTGCGCAGCGGCGTCGGATCCGACGCAATCGTGGCGCGCATCGGCGGCGAGGAGTTCGTTGCATTGTTACCGGACCACGATAGCGGCGACGCGCAAGTGGTGGGCGAGGCGGTGGTCAGGCGCTTCGCCGAGACGATTACGCAAGGTGCGAATCGGGTTGGCGTGCGCGCCACGGTCAGTATCGGGCTTGCGCAATTCGGGCGCGACGCTTCGACACTCGGCGATCTTTTGTCCGCTGCGGACCAGGCGCTGTATGGCGCCAAAGCGCGCGGCGGAAATCGGGTGGAGCTGGCGCAGACCGATGTGGGGTCGTCGGCCGCGTGAGCTTCACGCGACAGCGTCAGACGTGATGCGGACCGTCTTCCTCGGGGTGGTGCGATGCGCCGCCGACGGTGCCGATGCCGCCGGTCCCTGTCCGGGAATCTGCAAACCCTGTGGCACAGCGTCGAGATCGAGCAATGCCGATGACCCTTTTTCTTACGTTGAAAGGCCGCGCGGATTCTGCGCGATGGACGAAAAGACGCAGCTCGGTCCGATTGTCAGCGAGCGCGCGCTCGAAGGGCTGCTCAGGCAGATTGTCGATGCCAGGGCAGCGGGCGCGACAATCGTCCATGGCGGCAAGCGTGTCGATCGCCCCCGGTTCTTCCTTGAGCCCACGATCGCTACAGACAACGCGGTGAGCAATCCGCTTCGTCGCCGGGGCCGCCTTTTGGCGGCGTCAAGAATTCAGGCTTCGGGCGGGAGTCGGCCGAGCACGGCATCGGTGGGTTCCTGAACCGTAAGTGGGTTGCGTGTTGCCAGCGCGACCGATCTCGATCGGCAAGGCGACGGCGCCGGTTGCGCTCAGGCGTCAGGCGTCGTCGCGTTCGCTCCGACGAATTCGTATGCTGGACAATGCGTGCGTTGCAGCTGCGCGATAATGGCCGCGTGACGGTTGACGTGGTAAAGACCGTACCTGTCATCTCTTTTGGGCACTGCTATGTCTACGCGCAACACGAACACGATCCAGAGCTGGCACGCGCATGTCTATTTCGATGCCGCGAGCCGCGACGCGGCGTGGGCATTGCGCCAAGTTATCGAGCACGAACTGGGCGCGACCATCGAACTCGGGCGATTTCATGAGCGTCCGGTCGGACCTCATCCGCAGTGGTCGTATCAGATTGCATTCACGCCTGCTCATTTCGCCGAGATCGTCTCGTGGCTCACGCTGAACCATGGGGCGCTCGACGTATTCATCCATCCGAACACCGGCGATTCGTTGAGCGACCACCGCGACGGTGCGCTGTGGATCGGGCAGTCGTACGAGCTGAAGCTCGGCGTATTCAGCGGTTGATGTCCTGCCGGTCACCCACGATGGCGAGCATCGATCTGTCTGCCTTCGCATAGATGCCCGGCAGCGTCCCGTTCGTTGATTCCATATCAGCCCCTGTGCGATTGATGTCGCGGCGATCATACAAACCCGATTCTTTCCCGGCAACGCTAGTTGCCGACACTGCAAACGTTTGCAATGGCGATTTAAACGTTGTGCACTGAAGTTTAATGAAATCGCATACCCGCCTTTCCTGGTTTCTTCATGCCACGCCGGCTCACAGTCGTGCGAAAATGCCGCGCCATCGACGAATCAGCAAGCGAATGCGATGTTGAACCTGCGTGTCATCCGGCTGTTGCTGTCCGTTGCCGTGTTGCTCGTATCGGGCACGGCAAGCGCGCATCCGCATGTATGGATCCGGTATACCGCGCAAGTGAAAATGCAAGGCACCAGCGTGATTGCGATCGCTGAAGTCTGGCGGTTTTCGGAAGGTTTCCCTGTTCAACTGGTCGGCATCGATGCATTGCCCGATAACGGACCGCTCGACTCGAAGCAGACCGCCATCTTCCGCGAACAGGCATTTGCGTCGCTCGCGGGCACGCAATACTTCAGTCATCTTTTTGCCGACGGTGAAGCGCTAACTGTGGGCGATCCCATTGGCTTTCGCGTCTCGGTCGATCACGGCAAGCTCGTCTATACGTTCACGTTGCCGCTCAAGAAGCCGATCGACGTTACGGCACGCAAAGTCTCGCTAGGCATCTGGGACGACTCGTTCTTCGTCGACTACGAACCCGATGGCGCGAATGCCGTGACGATCGGGGGACACGCGGCAGCGACGTGTACCGCGAAGCCGTTTACCGATCACGCGCATCCGATTTTCAACGGCATCGTCTTGCCACAGGCGATGGCGCTCGCATGCTGACATTCGATCGCTCGATGCTGCGTGTTCTGCTGGCGCTATGGATTGCCGCCGCTGCAGGCTACGGATGGATTGCGCCGGCAAATGCGGCCTCTTCGCGCGTCGATCTATTTGGCCGCCCTGTCGAGGCGGCGTCGGCGCCGGCGAATGCGGACCAGGCAAGCGCATCGGGCGCAACGAGCACATCGCGCGCAGCGGAGCCGGCACGCGCGTTCGTATTGCCCGACTTCGTGCGCAAAGTGCTGGTCTCTTCGATCGTCTGGCAGGGCAGACTCAACGCGCGAATGGCCGATGCCACTGAAGCGTTGCGCCGCTCGTCCGCGCCCTTCACATGGCTCACTTTGATCGGTCTTGCATTCGCCTATGGTGTCTTGCATGCGGTCGGACCGGGGCACGGCAAGCTCGTCGTCGGCACGTATCTCGGTTCGCGCAAAACGCGCACCGTCGAAGCCGTTTTACTTGCCGTCTGGACGGCCGCCGTGCAGGCGATGAGCGCGATCGTGCTGGTATTCGGCGCCGCGTGGTTTGCCAAAGAAGGAATGTCGAACGTGCTGTCAAACGCGGCTTCACTCGATATCGCGAGTTGCGTGCTGCTTTGTCTGGCGGGCGGCTGGACGATCTACACCACGCTTGCGCGGCGCGACTGCTGCGACGATATCGGGACGGTGAAGCTTGTGCCAGATGAGCGATCTATGGTGAAGGCAGTGTCGCGCGACGAACCGGCATATCTCGGTCGAAAGCTACAGCTACGTGCGCGAAGCTCCGCGCGTGTCAGCAGGTCCGCACGCTCGAAGCTTTCCACCCCATCGCAAATCCTCGCGACAGGATTCGCATCGGGCGTGCGGCCATGCGTCGGTTCGATCTTCGTTCTGATCGCGGCGATTGCCGCCCGCACGCCGTTTGTCGGTATCGCGGCAACCTTCGCGATCGGCGCCGGGGTCGCCCTGACGGTTACGTTATTCGGTCTCGGCGCCGTCGGCGCGAACCGGCTGATCAGCGCGCGCGGCGTCCGCATTCGTTCGAAAATGAACACGGCGCGGCGTGTAGTCGCCGTAACAGGCGCTCTCGTTATCGTGCTTTTCGGCGCCGTGCAGGTGGCGCTGATCCTCACGGGCTACCTCGAACCCGCCATCACGTAACTCTGGTGTGTTTCTTACCCGCCAGGTACAAATGATGTTCTGCTGAATGTATTTACGCTCCTCGGCGTGCGCACGGACAATCACACCATCTTCCGTGAACGAGTCCGGTTCGCGGATCACGCTAAAGGAGCTGGATATGTCTAACGATACTTTTCTCTCGGTCACGTCCCGCCGTCGCTTTCTCGGTGCGGCGGCAGCAGCGGTAGCAGCAGGTACCTTGAGCACGCTCGCGTTGGCCGATACGAATCGGGCGGTCACCGAAGTTGCACAAGCGGAAGGCGGCGACAAAACCGCACTGCGTCGTCTGCGCGTGCACGCGCCGGAAGCTCAACTGACCGATTTACGCAGACGGGTCAAGGCGACGAAATGGCCTGAACGCGAGACGGTCACCGATGCATCGCAAGGCGTTCAGCTCGCGACCATGCAAAGCCTCGCGCGTTACTGGAGCACGGGTTACGACTGGCGCAAGGTCGAGGCAAGATTGAACGCGTTACCGCAATTCGTCACGGAGATCGACGGGCTCGACATCCATTTCATCCATGTGCGCTCGAAGCACGAAAACGCGCTGCCGATGATCGTTACGCACGGCTGGCCCGGTTCGATCATCGAGCAGATGAAGATCATCGATCCGCTGACGAACCCGACCGCGCACGGCGGCAATGCATCGGACGCGTTCGATCTGGTGATTCCGTCGCTGCCCGGCTACGGTTTTTCAGGCAAGCCCGCGCAGACGGGCTGGGATCCGGCTCGCATTGCACGCGCGTGGGTTGCGCTGATGAAACGTCTTGGCTATACGCGCTATGTGGCGCAGGGCGGCGATTGGGGCAATGCGGTGACCGAGCAGATGGCGCTTATCGCGCCGCCGGGTTTGCTCGCCATTCACACGAACATGCCCGCCACGGTGCCGGACGGCATTGCGCAGGCGCTCAAATACGGCAACCCGCCGCCGGCCGGTCTTGCGCCCGACGAGCAGCATGCGTTCGACCAGCTCGCGTACTTCTACAAGCACGGCCTCGGTTACGCGCAGGAAATGGCGAATCGCCCACAAACCTTGTATGGAATCGAAGATTCGCCGATCGGCCTTGCGGCGTGGATGATCGATCACGACGCAGCCAGTCAGGCACTGATTGCGCGTGTATTCGCAGGCAAGACAGAGGGTCTGTCGCGCGACGACATTCTCGACAACATTACGCTGTACTGGTTGACGAACACGGGCGTTTCATCGGCGCGGCTGTATTCGGAAAACAAACTCAACTTCTTTGCGCCAAAGCATGTTGCCATTCCGGTTGCCGTCAGCGTGTTTCCTGATGAAATCTATGCGGCGCCGCGCAACTGGACCGAAAATGCGTATCCGAGGCTGATTCACTATAACCGTCTCCCAAAAGGCGGACACTTCGCCGCCTGGGAACAGCCGGTGGAATTCACAGCTGAAGTTCGCGATAGCTTTCGTTCGTTCCGCGAGGCGTGAGCCGCGCTGTGTTTGCGCCTCCATGGCATGAGTGCGCGACTGCTTGCATTGGGCCGCGCACGCGCTTCGATTCGGGATTGGTGCATATGGTGCAACACCGCGAGCCTGTGTGCGCGTCTACCGCGCTCGAGGCCGCGTGCCTACGATGACGATGTGAAGCGTATTCATCGCGCGTTGCACGTGATTCGACTTCGCACATCCCAATCCGAAGGCAATCGTCGTCGCACTGCGCCCGCGGGTGTTTTCCCTCGCCTTGTATTTAGCGGTATTCGGCCTATGCTGAAGGCCATCCGATGCACTGCGACCAGGGCCTGCAATCAGAGGCTCAGTCTTCGATAAGAGAGGCTAATCATGAAAATCGTCGTTATAGGGGGCACCGGGCTGATCGGCTCGAAGGTCGTCGCGATTCTGCGCGAAGGCGGTCATGATGTTGTCGCGGCGTCGCCGAGAAACGGTATCGATACGATCACGGGCGAAGGCCTGAAACAAGCGCTGGCCGGCGCACAAGTCGTGGTCGATCTTGCCAATTCGCCATCGTTCGAAGACAAGGCCGTGCTCGATTTCTTCGAGACGTCGAGCCGTAATCTGCTCGCGGCGGGGAGCGAGGCCGGCGTAAAGCACCACGTCGCGCTCTCGATCGTCGGCATCGAACGGACGCCCGAGAACGGCTATTTCCGGGCAAAGGTGGCGCAGGAGAAATTGATCGAGCGCTCGGGCATCCACTACACGATTGTCCGGTCGACCCAGTTCCTGGAGTTTCTCGGCGGTATCGCCGATAGCGCCATGGAAGGAGGCAAGGTCAGGGTTTCGCCGGGCCTGTTCCAGCCGATCGCATCGGACGACGTTGCCGCGATCGTTGCGGACGTGGCGGTGGCGCAGCCTGAAGACGGCATCGTCGATATCGGCGGCCCTGAACGTGCGCCGTTCGACGAAATCGTCGCGCGGTATCTGAAAGCCGTGGGCGATCCGCGCGAAGTCGTGCGCGACCCCGACGCACGTTATTTCGGTGGGCTCGTCGACGACCAATCGCTTGTGCCTTTAGGCGAAGCACGTCTTGGAAAGATCGGCTTCGACGAGTGGATCAGGCGTTCTCGCGCGAAAAACTGACAATCCTGTTCACGGGTGTCGGTTCCGTTCGTCGTCAACAACTCTCAATCGCGAATTGCGTTGTTCGCAAGGCAACGCGCTGATTCGACAAGCCGCCTTCCGCGGTGCTTCGTTGAAACGTATTGTGCCGATCGAGGTACACGTTTCTTTCTACGACGGAGCGAACCATGCAATTGGCGCACACGCTACAAAGCGCAGTCCTGATTTCTTCAGTTCTCGCGATGACGATGACCCCGGGCGTCGCTCACGCCGAGCCATTTACGGCGAAGGTGGACGATCTCGATCACGGACGCTTCTCAAACGAGCACGCGTACAACGGATTCGGATGCCACGGCGATAACGTGTCGCCGCCTATTTCGTGGAGTCGTCCGCCGGCGAACGCAAAAAGTATTGTCGTGACGATCTACGATCCCGACGCGCCGACGGGCGGCTTAGGCTGGACGCATTGGGAGGTCGTCAATATACCGGCGTCGCAATCGTCGCTTGAAAAGGGCGCGTCGGGCAATGCAGCGCTGCTACCGATGGGCGCCGTGGAGACATTGACCGACTTCGGCGAATCGAAATACGGCGGACCATGTCCACCGAAAGGTACGTCGCATCGATACACGGTGACCGTGTCCGCGCTCGACGTTCCGCATATCGAGGTCGGGAAGAAGTCGAGCCCGGCGCTCGTCGCCTATCAGATGCACGGAAAGGTGATCGCGCAGGCGCGGTACGTGGCGAAGTATCGCCGTGCAGCCAATTGACGCGACGGGGCAGGGCCGCCATCGACAGCCCGGCGCGAATTGCGGACAATCGAACGACTTGACCGCGCGACGCGCAAGAGGAATCCATGCAGAACTCAAACACGGCACATCCCGCGTTCGACACCCTCATCATCGGCGCAGGATCGATGGGCATCGCTGCGGGCTACTACCTCGGCAAAGCCGGAAACAGGGTGCTGATGATCGACGCCGGCAATCCGCCTCACGATACGGGCGCGCATCATGGAAGCACACGCCTTATCCGTCATGCGTACGGGGAAGGCGTGGCTTACGTGCCGCTCGCATTGCACGCGCAGCAGCTTTGGCACGAGCTGGAACAGCAGGCGCGCACGGCCATCTTCGCGCGCACCGGTGTCACGAACATCGGCTTGGCCAGTGACCCGTTTCTGCAAAAGGTTCAGCAAAGTGCGTCGCAATACGGCTTGCATCTGGAAACGCACAGCGGCACCGAGGCGAGCAAACGCTGGCCGGCATGGCAGCTTTCGGCTGCGCAAGTGGTGTGCTTCGAGCCCGATGCCGGCGTGCTGTTTTGCGAGCGTGCAATCAGCAGCTATCGCGAACTCGCAACTGCGCTCGGCGCAACGCTGCTACCAGACACGCGCGTCACGCGCATTGAAGTGCACGGTCAAGGCAGCGTCAGCGTCGTGACCGACAAAGGCGAGCGGTTCACCGGCCATGATGTCGTCGTATGTGCCGGTAAGCGGACCCGTCAGTTGCTTGCGCCTTTGGGCGTCGACCTTCCCGTCACGCGCGTTCGCAAGTGCTTCGCATGGTTTGAATCCGGGCAGAAGGTGTTTACGCCCGACGTGTTTGCAGGCTTTATCGCCGAGTCGGCTGTGGGCCAGTTCTATGGTTTCCCCGATCTGGACGGCAGCGGCCTGAAGATCGGCCGTCACGACGCAGGCCAACCGGTCTCCGAGGACGCGCCGCTCGCGCCGTTCGGTGACGAAGCATCGGATCTGGCCGACCTGCGGAGCTTTCTGCAATTGCATTTGCCGGCCGCGGGCAAGCTGCGCACCGGCAAGGTCTGCGAATACGACGTGACACCCGATGCCGATTTCATCATCGACCGGATACCTGCTTGCCCCAATGTGCATGTTGCAACGGGCTTTTCAGGACATGGATTCAAATTCGCCAGTGCGATCGGCGAAGCATTGGCCGAACGCATCCTGCAAGGCGAGAGCCGCATCGATGTTTCGATGTTCTCATGCGAGCGCTTTAACGTGGGCTAACGCTCGAGCGGCATCCGACGCAATGCATTGCCTCGATGCATCGTTCGCGCATTTAAGGCCTGCAGAAGCGGGTGAGCGTTTTCGCCAATAACGTGTCGAGTTCGGTGCCGCCGCGCGGCGGCACTCAGTGTAGACTGGCTCAACTGGAGCGCGCGGTCCCGGGTGCTCTCGTCCGATCCATTTGTCACATACGGAATTCGAAAGGGAACGTCATGGCAAAAGATGAGATTGTCTGGGGAGTCCTCGGCGCAGCGAATATCAACGACAAGGTCGTCGTGCCGATGCACAAGGCGCCTAAATGCCGCGTAAAAGGCATTGCGTCGCGCGATCCGCAGAAAGCGAAAAGCGCTGCGGCGAAATATGGTCTCGCGGTCGCGTATGACAGTTATGAGGCGCTCCTCGCCGACCCGGAAATCGACGCAGTCTACATTCCGTTGCCCAATCACGTGCACGTCGAATGGACGATCAAGGCCGTCGAGGCGGGCAAGCATGTGCTGTGCGAAAAGCCGATCGGACTCGACGCGGCTCAAGCCGGCCGGCTGATCGCCGCTCGCGATAAAAGCGGGAAGTACATCCAGGAAGCGTTTATGGTTCGCACGCATCCACAATGGCTGAAAGTACGCGCATTGATCGAAGAGGGCGTGATCGGCGAACTGCGAGCCATATCGGGTGGCTTCACTTACAGCAACACGAACCCGAACGACATTCGCAACCAGGCCGCAATCGGCGGCGGTGGCCTGCTCGATATCGGCTGTTACCCGATCACCACGTCTCGCTTCGTCACACGGCGTGAGCCGCAACGCGTGGTGGCGATGCTCGAGCGCGACCCGAACTTCAAGACCGATCGCCTTGGCTCGGTGATGATGGATTTCGACGGCGTGCAGGCGAGCTTTTTCTATTCGACGCAAATCCACGGCTATCAGCGCATGCAGTTTCACGGCACGCAAGGGCGCATCGAAGTCGAAATTCCGTTCAACGCGCCGAACGACAGGCCGACGCGCCTGCTAGTCAGCGAGTGCGCGAGCGATGGAACCACAAACGAGCGTTGGCTCGAGATTCCGGTGTGCGATCAATATGGCGTGGCCGCCACGGTATTTGCAGAAGCGATCTTGAGCGGCGGCCAGCAGGCTATCCCGCTCGAAGACACACGCGCGAATATGCGTGTGATCGATGCGGTGTTCCGCTCGGCTCAAACGGGTGGTTGGGAAAGCATCGCGTAAAGCGGTTTATCGCGGCTTCGCGTACCCGCTTTCTATCCAGTCCGAGGCGCTGCGCGTCGACAGCCTGAACGTCGGTGCGACGCGTATTCTGGCGAGCGATTCGCCCGACGCGTTTTCGGCCGCAAGCACCGCGTGCGGGTCGTCTTCGTCGGGTACGATGTCGAGCGTCACGCTGATGCGCTCGCTCGCCGTGTCGACCCACACCTGCTTGTGAAGTTGTGCGTGCAACTGTTGCTCGTGACGGCGCAGCACTTCCGATGCCGTCTTCACGAGCGTGTTGAAGGCGGAGACATCGAGCGGCTTCGGGTTCTTCTTGTCGCGGCCCATCGTCCACGGGCCGACGAGCGCGGGCTCTGCTTCGCCTTCTTTCGTCATTTCGACGGCCCAGCCGTCGTCCTCTTCATTCTTGATGACACGGCACGTCCATCCGTTATCGCGCCAGAGGCGGTCTTCGTGGACGACGTGATCCGTGTCGGCTGCGTCGTGCATATCGTGCATATCGTGCTTGTCTTGCGCGGAATCGGTGGCTGAGTTCATACGGACCAGGCGGTGGGCAATGATTGAATACGGCGGCGGATCTTGCCAGCGCGAGCGGCTATTCTACGCGAGTAGCGATATCGCACGTCGCCGCGCGCATAGCGAGCGGGGCCGGAGCGCCAGTTATTCGCTGGCGGCATCGGAGCAACGCAGTAAAATGAGGTTCGTCCCAAAACACGACGAGCCCGTTGCATGCGATAACCGGCTCAAAAGTTGAACCCTTATGTCCTATTTCGGAATCGGTCTTCACGTCATTATCGCGATCGGCTTTGCGATCCACGCTGTCCACACGCGGCAGAATATTTACTGGCTTTTTATTCTTTTCGCGTTTCCGCTGCTTGGCAGCGTCGTCTATTTCTTCGCCGTATGCCTGCCGGGTATGCGGCAGTCGCGTAGCGGCTACGCGGCATCGCGAGCGATCTCGCAGTTGGTCGACCCCGATCGCGCATTGCGCGAGGCGCGCGCCGATTTCGATCGTGCGCCCACGGTGCAGCACAGAATGCGCCTCGGTGCGGCATTGCTCGAAGCCGGCCGCGCCGGCGAAGCGCTCGAACAGTATCAGACGGCCGCGAACGGCCCGTTTGCCGACGATCCGGGGCTATTGCTCGGCCTCGCGCAGGCGCAGTTCGCGGTGGGTCAGCCTTCGGCCGCGGACGAAACGCTGACGCGCCTGTTCAAGGCCAACCCGCAGACGCGCAATCAAAGCGAGCCGGCTTTGCTTTACGCGCGCACGCTCGATGCGCTTGGCGCACCCGGTACACGCGCGGCTTACGAGGCCGCGCTCAAGTGCGCGAGCGACGCGGCGCCGCGGTGTCTGTTCGCTGACTGGCTCGCCAGGCAGGGCGATCAGGCGGACCGGGAAAGCGCGCGCAGCCTGTACGCCGATATCGTGCAGGACGCGAAATACTGGCCGCGTCACGCGAAAGATCACAATCGCGAATGGCTGCAGCGGGCGCAGTCCGCGTTGGCGTCGATGCCGGCGCGGGGCTGAAGGTGCATTGCGGCTAAGTGGTGGGCGCGAGCCCAACGTCAACGCGCCTCGCGTCCGTCGTTTATCGCATTACGTTTCGCGCGCTGCGCGTCTTGCGCCTGCGCCACCAGAGCCACCATCCCGTCACGGCCATCCCCGCGAGCGTGGCGCCATTCGCCATGACGACCGCCTCGAGCAGCGGTCCGCCGAGCACACCGGTATGCAGTGGATAAACGACTGCCACTGCGCGCGCGCCGACATCGAGCCTGTTCCATCGATGCGCCGCGAGAACCTTGCCCGTAACGGGATCGACCCAGATCGACGTGCGCCCGTTCGGATGCGGATCGTCGGGAAGATGCAGCCGCACGTGCACGGGTCGATCTGCTCGAGCGGGCACCTGGACGAGATAAACGCGGCCTTGCGGAAACACCGCGCGTGCCGCATCGACGCTCGCATCGAGCGGAAGCCGCGCGCCAGGAGCGACGCGTGACGCTAAAGGCAGCGCGGGCGCGCGCATCGGCGTTTCACCGTTTAGCGTCGTGACAAAACCCCGCAGCGGCTGCCAGGCCATATACACACCGGTCGCGACCGAGATCGCGATCAGCACGCCAAGCGTCGCGCCGCTCACGCGATGCAAATCGAAGAGGCTGCGCACCAGACCCCTGCGCAACTCGATGTGCCATCCGGACTGCCCGCCGCGCGGCCACCACAAGATCAGACCTGTTACAAGCAGCAGCAGATAACACAGTGCGACGATCGCAAGCACCGAGCGGCCGGTGTCGTCCATGAACAGCGAACTGTGCAGCCTGAACAGAAAGTTGACGACGCCTTCGTTTTCGCCGCGCCGACCGAGTTCTGCGCCGCTATACGGATTCAGATAAACGGTGCCGTTCCACGCACCGCGCACGATCACCGACAGGCTATCGTTCTCTTTGCGCGGCGGCAAAAACGACAAACCCGCTTTAGTGCCGAACTCGGCGGCGAGCGTGGACCGTATCGCTTCGAGCGGTAAAGCAGCGCGACGTCCGACACCGTAACTATCGTGCAGCCCGACCTTGAACAGTTGCGGATGCAACTGTTCGTCGAGTGGCGGTGCGATGACAAGCAATGCTCCGGTCAGCCCCATCATGCCGATCATCCAGCCGAGGCTCAGGGCGAACCATCGGTGCACGCTGAGCCAAAGGTCACGCAGTCGCCGCATCACGCATCCACGTCGCAAACATATAAAGAGTTACCGTTCGATCGCGTTCCGCGTGCCGCATCAGTAAACGAAGTGGCCCTGCACATAAACCATCCGCGGCGCGCCGACCATACGCCCGGCGTTGCCGTCGACATTGCGCGTGTAATACCGCTTGTCGGCTACGTTATTGATGCCCACGGCGATGTCGCTGCCTTTCCAGTTCGGAATCTTCCAGTCGGCCTGCAGATCCCAGACGCGGAAACCCGGTACGCGTCCAATGCGTGCATCTGGCGTTTCGGCTACCGTATTGGCCGCGTCGGAATACTGCGAACTCTGGTGCGTCGTCGATACGTTGAAGGTCCACGCATTCAGGGTGTATCGCAAACCCATCGTATCGGTGATGCGCGAATAGAACGGCACGTCCTTGCCCGCATTGACGCCCTGCAACTGAATGGCCTTCGTGTAGGTGAAATTCGCGTAAGCATCGAGTCCGCGCAGCACGCTGTTTTCGTCGAACTGATAGTCGATCGCGGTTTCGACTCCCTGGTGGCGTGTCTCGCCGACGTTCTGGAACAGCGGCGGCTGCGTGCCCGCAATCTGTTCGATCTGGTTGTCGAAGTGCAGGTTGAACGCGGTCACTTCCGCATGCAGATTCCGGCTCGACCAGCGCGCGCCCACTTCATAAGTCTTTGCGACTTCCGGCTGCAGCGGGTTCGTCGCCGATAGCGAATTGAGCTGCAGATTCTGCACTGGCCCGAACGATGTGTCGTAATCCGTGAACAGCGTCAGCGCCGGCGTCAGCAGATATGCGACGCTGATCGCAGGCAGCCCCCGGTTGTTATTGTTGTCGAAGGAGCGGTTGGTCGCGTCCTCGATACGCGACGATTCGATATGTTCGAAGCGGATGCCCGGTGTGATGCGCCAACGCTCGTAAGCGATGCGGTCGTCGATATAGACAGCGCTCGCATCGGTCGAATTGTCGAACTTCGTGGTCGGTCCGTTGAGACCGGTTGCGATCGACTGGTTGAAGCTCGAATCGTCGCCGCGTTCGCGCACGTAGCGATAGCCGACCGTCACGTCATTGGTGGTCGGTCCGAGCCGGAAACGCTGGGTGTAGCGCGGCTCGATACCGAACACCGAGTAATTGCGCGGCTGGTGTTGCAGTTGCGTGCGCGTCGAATTGATCAGCACGCTGTTGCGGTAGCTCTCGTTGTAGAAGGTTCGGACTTCGAATTCCTGAGTCGACGAGATCGTGTTCAGATAGCCGATATCGAACGCTTTGCGGTCGCCTTGCCAGTAGTCGGTCGGCCGTGTGTTCTGGAACGGGTTCTGGTCGAATTGCGCGACGGTCAGTCCGCCCGGCGTGCGCGACTTCACGTCGTAGTACGAGAATTTGCCGTAGATCTCGGACGTCGGCGTCAGTTCGTAGCGGTACTTGAGCTGCAAATCGTTGAACCAGTCGTTGCTGCCTTCGCGCCAGTCGCGGCCTTGCTGGCCCGAGTAGAGCAGCGCCACGCCGAGGCCGTTATCGAGTTGCGTGCCGAGGAACGTACTGTATTGCGTGTTGGCGCCGCCGCCTTCGGTGTAGATGTTCTCGCGCACCGAGGCATCGGCGGTCAAACCGGCTTTGCTCGGAATCGCGCGCGTCTCGAAGTTGATCACGCCACCGACGTTTTGCGGACCATAGCGCACCGAGCCGCCGCTGCGCACGACATCGATCGATTCGATATTGCCGAGGCTCACCGGCGCGAACGACAGCTGCGGCTGGCCGTAAGGTGCAAATGCAAGCGGAATGCCGTCGAGCAGCACCGTCGAGCGCGGTGTGTAGCGTCCGGTCAGGCCGCGCACGCCGATGTTTAGCGAAATGGAGCTGCCCGCCGTGCCGGAATTGTCGGTCACCTGCACGCCGGGAATGCGCCGCATCACGTCGCCGATGCTCGTTGCGCCGCTCTGCTCGATCTCTTTCTTGTCAACGATGTCACGCGCGCCCGCGAAGGTTTTTAAGCTGTTCTGCAAGCCGGAACCGAGCCAGTCGCCCGATACCGAGATCGGATCGAGGACGGTCGATTTGTCGTCTTTGGCGCCGGCGGCTTCTTCCTGCGCGGCGGCGTCGACCGCGAAGGCGCTGTCCGGCATCGAGAAAATCATGATGGCGGCGGCTGCCGCGTAAGGAGTCAGTTTGCCGATCGGTGCACAGCGTAGTGCTGCTAAAGCCATGATTTCCTGGGTTCCCTTCGCTCAGCGAATGCGGACCGCGAGGCTCGCGGACTGTTACGGAATGTTTCAGTAAAAAACTGAAACCGCATTCTAGTTGCGAATAGTTGTTATTTGCAACTGTAAATATATGCAGGCGAAACGATGGCTTGCGAGGCGAAGCGAGCCTCCGGAATGCTCCGGCAGCCAACGCTAGCGGGGGTTTGCAGCGTGTTGAGGGAAGGCTGGATCGCAGCGCCGCGAAGTGGAGGTGCTACGAGGGATTTGAAAGATGAGAGGTCGGAGAAGAACGACCGTTCGTCACGTTCGCCGCCGCACAAATCAATTCGGGGCTGGCGGTGTCGAATCTGACACGGCGTGCGCAAGCGTGCGTTATGCCGCGCGCGCCGGCTCCGGGCCCGGTTGCGGTTTGCCGATCTGCCCCACCACCCGAAAGCGCTCGTTATCGAGCGCAAACTGCGCGTCGATTCGGCCAAACAGATCGATCATGGGCGCGACGAGGCCCGTCCAACCAGTCTGATGACTGGCGCCGAGTCCCGCGCCATTGTCACCATGAAAATATTCGTAGAACAGAACGAGATCGCGCCAGTGCGGGTCGGTCTGGAATTTCTCGGTGCCGCCGTAAACGGCGCGGCGCCCATCGGCGTTTCGCAGGAACGTGGACGTCAGGCGGCGAACGATTTCCTGAGCGACTTCGAACAGCGTCATTTGCCGTCCGGAGCCCGTCGGGCAATCGATCTTGAAGTCGTTGCCGTAGAAGCTATACAGATTCATCAGCGCGCGCACGATCAGCAGGTTGATCGGCATCCACACGGGTCCGCGCCAGTTCGAATTGCCGCCGAACATGCCCGTATTCGATTCGGCGGGCAGATAGTCGACCGTGTAGATGTGTCCGCCGACATCGATCGAATAGGGGTGCTTCAAATGATGCCGGGACAGCGAGCGAATGCCGTGCGGCCCGAGGAATTCGTCCTCGTCTAGCATATAGCCGAGCACGCGCTCGAGTTTGCGCCTGTTGAGCACCGATAGAAGCCGACGCCCGTTGTAACCGATGAAACTGGCGTCGGTCGGTGCGACCTGTTCGATCAGCTCGGGGTAACGTGTGCGAAACTGCGCGATCAATTCCATCAGCTTCGGATGGCGCGCCGCGGACGGCGCTTCGAACACCGTCGATGCGCACAGCGGCAGCAAGCCGACCAGCGACCGGATTTTGAGGCGCGTCGTGCGTCCATCGGGCAAGCGCAGCAGATCGTAAAAAAAGCCATCATGCTCGTCCCACATCTCGTCCTGATGTGCGCCGCGTCGATCCATCGCATAGCTGATCCACATGAAATGCTGGATAAACTTGAACGCAATTTCTTCGTACATCGGATCGTAGTCGGTCAGATTGATGGCCATCTCGAGCATGCACTGGCAGTAGAACGCCATCCATGCGGTGCCGTCGGCCTGCTCGAGCGATCCGCCATTCGGCAGCGGTGCGCTGCGATCGAACACGCCGATGTTGTCGAGACCCAGAAAGCCGCCGGCAAACACATTGCGGCCCATCGGATCCTTGCGATTGACCCACCAGTTGAAATTGAGCATCAGGCCTTGAAACGAGCGCTCGAGGAAGTGCGGGTCGGCGCGTCCCAGTTCCTTTTCGTACTTGTATAGCCATAGCGTCGCGGCGGCGTGGACGGGCGGATTCACGTCGCCAAAGTTCCATTCGTATGCGGGAAGCTGGCCGTTCGGATGCACATACAGGCTGCGCAACATCATCAGCAACTGGTCCTTCGCAAAGTCGAAATCGACGAGCGCGAGCGCCACCGTATGGAATGCGAGGTCCCACGCCGCATACCACGGGTATTCCCACTTGTCCGGCATCGAGATGACGTCGGCGTTCAGCATATGAAACCACTCCGCATTGCGCACATTGCCGCGCATGCTGTCGAGCAGTGGGTGGCTGCCATGTTCGCGCAGCCATAGCTCGAGATCGAAGTAGTAGTACTGCTTGCCCCACAACATGCCCGCAAGCGCCTGGCGATGGACGCGCCGCTCGTCGTCGGTCAGTGCGACGGGCGTGATGTGTTCGTAGAATTCGTTTGCCTCGGCAAGGCGCATTTCGAACGTAGCGTCGAAGCTGCCGAACGCATCGACTAGCCTCGATGCCGTCAGGCGCAAGCGGATGGTGGCGCTGCCGCCGGCGGAAACGTCGCACACGTAAAGGGCCGCGGCCTTGGTGCCGGCTCTGTCGGGGTTCACGGTGTCGTGCTGTGCCGAGACGACGTACGCATGGAATGCATCCTTCACGTAAGGCGATCGGTTCGGCTGGTTCCAGAGCCGTTGCGCATTGCTCTCGTTTTCGGTGAAAAGCAGTTCCGATGCGCCTTCGCAATGGAGCCAGTATTCACCGAGCGTATCGTGCGCGGCGTGAATCACGCCTGGTCCCGCTTCACGCAGCGACGGTTTGCCGTGGCCCTCGCCCCACGACCACGTATTGCGGAACCACAGTGTCGGCAGAATGTGCAATGGCGCGGCTTGCGGGCCGCGGTTATGGGCGGTGATCCGGACGAGCACGTCTTCCGGCGTTTCCTTCGCGTACTCGACGAACACGTCGAAATAGCGGTCGTCGTCGAAGATGCCGGTGTCGAGCAGTTCGTACTCCATCTCGTCGCGCGAGCGGCGCTGGTTGGTCTCGACGAGGTCCCGATACGGGTATTCGCGTTGCGGGTACTTGTACAGGTATTTCATGTACGAGTGCGTGGGGGTGCTGTCGACGTAGAAGTAATACTCCTTCACATCCTCGCCGTGATTGCCCTCGCTGTTCGTCAGGCCGAAGAGGCGTTCTTTCAGAATGGGGTCCCGCCCGTTCCATAACGCGAGTGCGAAGCACAGGCGCTGCTGGTCGTCGCATAGTCCGCCGAGTCCGTCTTCGCCCCAACGGTAGGCGCGCGACCGCGAGTGGTCATGTGTGAAGTAATTCCACGCGTCGCCGTTGTCGCTATAGTCTTCCCGGACCGTGCCCCACTGACGCTCGCTCAGATAAGGCCCCCACTTTTTCCACGGCACTTGCGCTTCGCGCGTTTCGTTCAGACGGGATTGCTCCACTACGTCGGCGATGACAGGGCACATGCGTTCCTCCGTAACGTCTGAATGAACTCGACCGTGACGATGCGACCGCGCGATGTCGGCGGGCGCCTTTCGTCTGCGATTCAAACAACGGCGATACATCGTATGGGGGCTGGTGGACGTTCCAGTTGTCACGCATACGGCAAAGAGAGGACTCGGGCGGCGACCTCTAAACAATGTAGGTGCCGTCAGTACGCAAGGCAACCAGATGTTCGATGGACACCGCCTCGCGCACGCCAGCGTTTCGTTGGCCTTCAATGGTGCTTTGCGGCGCATCAGAATCCGGGAGGCGGTGCCGCTTGCGAACGGCCGTCGGCCTTGGGCGCTATGGCCTTCTCATTCGAGCAATCAACGCTTGCGGTGCAGACCCCAGGCGTACCCCTCGAATCGATGGGTTTTACCGAGGCACTCTGATCGCTCGTCGAGCTTCTCCGCATTTGCGTGAGCCTCGACTGTCGGTCAATATGACGGAATTGTCTGCTATGCGTTACCCGGATGAGTTCGTCGATGACCGTCGCAAAGGCCAGCCCCATTTCGCCGTTGGATCCAGCGGCGGCCTCCCCGTTTTACCGGCAGATCTACGATCGTTTCCGCAACGCGATCGCAAGCGGCGTGCTGAAGCCCGGCGACCGCATTCCATCTGCACGGGCGCTGACGAGGGAGCTTGGTCTCGCACGCGGCACGATCGAGGCCGCTTATTCGTTGCTGGCCGCTGAGGGCTATATCGTCGCGCGCGGGCAGGCCGGCACGATCGTCACGCCGGACCTGAAGCCGCGCATGCCGGCTTCGGGCGCGCTACCCGAGCCTCGCGGCAACGCGGCTGCTCCTGGCACCCGCTTCGATGCGGTTTTGCCGTTCCAGATGGGCTTGCCGGCGCTCGATGTGTTTCCGCGCAAAATCTGGGCGCGCGTGGCGGCGCGCACCGTCCGCGCGATGCAGCCATCCGATATGAACCATCCATCGGCCTCCGGCCTGCATGAACTGCGCACCGAGATTGCCGCGTACCTGCAGGTTTCTCGCGGCATCAACTGCGCGCCGTCGCAGGTTTTCATCACGTCGGGATACCGGCATACGCTCGAACTCGTCACCTATGCGCTATTGAAGCCGGGTGACAAGGTGTGGCTCGAGAACCCCGGCTATCCGCCCACGCGCGAGCTACTCGGCAAAATGAATATCGCCACGGTCCCCGTGCGCGTGGACGACGCAGGCATCGTCGTTGCCGATGCGCTCAGATCGGCGCCGCGGGCGCGCGCGGCAGTCGTCACGCCCGCGCATCAAAGCCCGCTGTGCGTGTCCTTATCGTTGCCGAGGCGTCTTGCACTGCTCGACTGGGCAACGCGCAACGACGCATGGATCGTCGAAGACGATTACGACGGCGAGTACCGCTATGTGAGCCGTCCGTTGCCGGCGCTAAAAAGCCTCGACCGCGACGGGCGGGTGTTGTACGCGGGTACCTTCAGCAAGGTGCTTTTTCCTGCCCTGCGTCTCGCGTATCTGGTCGTACCGCCCGCGCTCGTCGAACGCTTCGGTCAGATCGTTGATGCGTTCTCGGGCGGGGGGCCGAACCTGACCCAGGCGATCGTCACCGCGTTCATCAAGGAAGGGCATTTTGCGCGTCATATTCAACGCATGCGCAAACTCTATGCGCAGCGACGCGAAGCGGCTGCGGCAGGCCTTGCAGGCGTGCTAGGCAAACATATGCAGATCGAAGCCCAGCCGGGCGGAATGCATCTGGTCCTGCGCCTGAACGGCCGGCGATCGGACCGCCGTCTGGCGGCGCGCATGGAGGAACAGGGCATGTCTGCGCATGCCTTGACGGACTGGACGGTCAAGGGCGACGCGGTGTCCGCGTTGCTCGTGGGCTTCACGAATATCGATTCGGAATGTGCCGCGGAACAACTGGCGACGCGCATCCTGAAGCTGCTGTAGCCGCGAGTTGCCCGTACTTCAATTGCGCTTGTCCGAGGTCATCATGGCCTGGTGCCAAAGATCGAACATGGCTCTTAACGGCCAGGCCATGTCCTCGCACCATGAGGTCCTTTCCTATTGTGTTCGAAGACTATCATGAGCAACCGGATCGATTACGCAACTGCTTCGCCCGCGGGGTACGGGGCGCTTGCAAACGTGCATGCCACGCTGCAGAAAAGCGGACTGCCCGAAACACTGATCAATCTTGTCTACCTGCGCGTTTCGCAAATCAATGGCTGCGCGTTTTGCATCGATATGCATTCGCGCGACCTGCTGAAGGCCGGAGTCGAAGTCGACAAGCTCGTGCTGGTGCCGGTCTGGCACGAAGCGGATAAGGTGTTCACGGCCCGCGAACGCGCCGCGCTCGCGTGGGCGGAAACGGTCACCCGGGTGGACGAAACCGGCGTTCCCGATGCCGACTACAACGCCGCCGCAGCTGAGTTCAACGACAAGGAACTCGCCGACCTGACCTACGCGATCGCCTTGATGAACGCGTTCAACCGGCTTGGCGTTGCATTCCGGCCGACGCCCGCTGCAGTCGCCAAAGCAAACAGGGCCGCCGCAAACGCGAATTGAACAGATGCGGCGAAGCAGTTTCTGCCCGCGGAAACAAATCTGAAATGGGTCCATGATTGCGTCTTGAGGAGGAGGGCCCACCATGACCGATATCGATCTCGCCGATGTTTACCGCCGCTACATCGCCTGTCTGAATGCGCAGGACTGGCCGTCGCTGACGCAATTCGTCGACGACGACGTGAAATACAATGGCCGGCAGATTGGTCTGTCGGGCTACCGGCAAATGCTGGAGCGTGACTTCCGCGACATTCCCGATCTCAAGTTCAGCATTGAACTGCTAGCCGTCGCGCCGCGGCTCGTGGCGAGCCGCCTGCTGTTCGACTGCGCTCCCAAGGGCATGTTTCTCGGGCTGCCCGTTCACGGGAAAAGGGTGAGCTTTAGCGAGAACGTGTTTTATGAGGTCCAGGCTGGAAAGATTGTGCGGGTATGGTCGATCATCGATAAAGCGGCAATCGAAGCGCAGCTATAACGGCGAGGCGGGCATGGAAGACAATCCAGCGAACGGGCCGCCATAGATGGGCGTATTGGCAGAGCTGTCATCATGCGCGACAATCGCGGCGATTTGTCGGCATTAGACACGTGGAGCCTGCGATGACAGTTTTGATCCTGGGGTTGCTGATATTCCTTGGCGCGCATTCGGTGCGGATTTTCGCGGAAGGCTGGCGCGAGGCGCGCATCGCGCAGCTCGGCGAAAAGCGCTGGAAGTCCGCGTATTCGATCGCATCCGTTATTGGACTCGTGCTCATTATCTGGGGCTATGCCATCGCGCGCCGTGAGCCGACCTTGCTCTGGTCGCCGCCGATATGGGCGCCGCACCTTGCCGCCTTGCTCACGCTTATCGCGTTCATACTGTTTCCGGCTGCGCATATGCCGGGCAATCACTTCAAATCCATGCTCAAGCACCCGATGGTGATCGGCGTCGCGCTATGGGCGTTCGCGCATCTGATCGCAAACGGCACGCTGAACGCCGTCGTTCTGTTCGGCGCGTTTCTTGTCTGGGCGGTCGTCGATTTCGCGGCCGCGCGACGGCGCGATCGTTCCGCAGCAATCGACTACCCGAAGGGGACGTTGTCGAGCGACCTGAAGGCCGTGGTGGCCGGCATCGTCGGATGGGTGATCTTTGCGTTTTTCCTGCATGGGTGGTTGATCGGCGTCAAGCCGCTAGGCTAGTGCGGAGCTGGGGATATGGCTGCGGGCTACCCAAGGCGCATCGGCGATCCACGCGCGACGCATTGCGCATCGCGCCGGCGCTTGACGCATGCGCTGATCGGCCTGGCCGCGTTTGGCGCGACTGCGGCGATAGGCCACGCTGCGCCGGGTGCCCGGAGCGCGCCGGAACGCGCCACCAGGCACACCGCGGCGCATCGCTTTAGCACGGTGCTTTTTATTCCGTTCGGCGACCATGATCTCGGCTTTAGCGAAGCCGCTTATCGTGGATACGTGGCGTTGCGGCGCGACGGCTATCGGATCGATGTCGTTCGCAATGCGGACAGTCTCGGCGAAAAGCGGATACTCGAGATCATCGGTACGCGCTATGCGGCGGGCGCGCGCGGCTTCATCCTGGCGGGCTCGGAACTGAGCGCCGCAACCACCGCTGCCGCCGCGCGCTATCCAGACGCGTTTTTCGCCACGGTGGCCGGCTCGGCGCGTGCGCCGAACGTCGTCAATTATTGCGTCGACTGCCGGCCGCTCGGCGGCGCGCTCGCGGGCCAGGTCGCCGCGCGCGCGTCCGTGACGAAGATCGTCGGCTTCGTGGGCGGCGTCGAGTCGGTCGACGGCGGCGAGGCAAATCGTTTCAGGCAAACCGTGCTCGATTCGGCACCCGACGCGAAAGTGCTGATCGACTGGACCGGCGATTGGAGCGACCGCAAGCGTACTCGCGAACTGACCGAGCAGCAGATTCGCGCGGGCGCCGACATCGTGGTCGCCGATGCCAACGACGCGGTCATCGCCGCGGCTTCGCGTTGCGGGCATGTGAGGGCGATCGGCTGGATGACGGACGCGTCGCAGCGGTATCGTAACGTCGCAGCGAGCGTGATCGTCGACACGAGTGTCATTTTTCGGCGCTTCGTCGACGCGGCTGCGACCGGGCGCTTCACAGGCGGCGACTATGTGGTCGAGGAATCGGACAACGTATGGAAAATCGTCTGGCCGCGTCGCTAGCGGTCGATAAAGTCAGCGGAGCCGTGTGGCATGAGATCGCTTAAGAACCGAATCATCGGAACATTGATCGTGCTGTTCGCGGCGGTCGGCGTGGTCGATGCGTGCCTGACTTACTGGCTGTCCATGCGGCATATCGACGAGCTGCTCGACGTGCATCTGCAAGGCGCGGCTGTATGGCTCGCGGCCGGCAGGGTGGGCACGATCGGCACGAGCGGCCCGCCGCAGCATTCGATCGACGGTTTTGTCGGGCAGATCTGGGAAGCGGGGCGTGTCACACCGACCGACAATACAGATCCCGAAGTCATCTTCAATCGCAATGAACCGGGCGGCTATTCGGTCGAACTCATCAACGGTCGTCACTATCGCATCTACACGCTCAGAAAAGACGCCGACGGTCTGACCTACCAGGTCGGCCAACCCGTTTCGTATCGCGAGCAGACTGCGGAACGCGCGGCGATCGAGAGCCTCGCGCCGACTCTATGCCTGATCGTACTCGTATGGATTGCGATTCCGATTGTCGTCAATGCGGCATTCGCTTCGCTCGGCCGCGCGAGTTCGGAGGCGGAAGCCGTTGGTATCAGCCATCTGACGCCGCTCGATGTCTCGCATGTGCCTGATGAAGTGCGCCCGTTCGCCGATTCGATCAACCGGATGATCGGGCGCCTGCAGGTCGGCATCGACAGCGAAAAGCGCTTTATTGCCGATGCCGCGCACGAACTGCGCACGCCGATCGCCGCTTTGCAGCTGCGTATCGACAACCTCGAAAATGCGCCCGACAGGAACGCTCGCGGCGAGCGTCTGCGCGAATTGCGCGAAGCGATCGTGCGCACGGCGACGATGATCCGGCAGCTACTGGAGCTCGCGCGCGCGGATGCGCAACCCGATCCCGGCACAGCATCGGATCGGGTCGACGTGCGCCAGATGGTTCAGGCGCTCGTCGCGGACCTGCTGCCGGTTGCCGACTCGCGCTCGATCGATCTCGGCGTCAAGCGCTTCGAGCCTGCATATGTGAAGGCGCACGCGGGGGAGTTGCGCATGGCGGTGCGCAATCTCGTCGAAAACGCGCTGCGCTACACGCCCGCCGGCGGAAGCGTGGACATCGACGTATACGAAGATCGGTCGGGCGCCATCGTGCGCGTGACCGATACGGGTCCCGGCATTCCGGAGGACGCGCTTGGCCGCGTGTTCGACCGCTTTTTCCGCTTGAATTCGGAAACGGTCGAAGGCAGCGGCCTCGGGCTATCGATCGTGAAGTCGGTCGTGGCGAAGCACGGCGGCTCCGTTTCGCTCGAGAACCGGCACGACGGCCACAGCGGTCTGATCGCCACGCTCGTCTTGCCGGCGCACGCGTCGGCTGCGGTCGAGGCCTGAAGGCGCGAGCGCGGCTTCCGCTTTAGACAGGACGCGTTCGCCGTATCGGCATTGTTACGGCTCGGTGAAATCTTGATGAAAGCCGATTCGGCAAACCGTCAGCGTGGCGTGTCCAGGCCATTGCCGGATAAACGTTTGTTGCGAAGCAACACGCGACGCCGACGCGTCGGACGACGTTTCGCCGGTCACACCAGGTAACACGTGTAAGTGCAGGCGAAACCTGGCAAAGAGGAGGCAGCACTAGACTCGAACTGTCTATTTCAATTGGCGGGACAAGCCGATGACACGCCTCCTCATTGCTCTCACTCTAATCAGCGGCCTGTGCGGCTGCGTCGTTGCGCCGCCGGGCTACGGTTATGGCTACGGCTATGCTGCGCCGGCTTACTACGGTTATGCCCCAGGCTATTACTACGGGCCGCCGGTCAGCGTCGGTATCAGCGGCAGGTTCCATATTCACTGATGCCACGGTGCGTCAGGCCGTGGCACGCATCGGTCTGGCGCATCGACTGACGTGCTTGCAGCAACAGTGTTTTCGGCGAACGCAACTCGACGCCGCTGCGGCGGATAGCGATACTTTGCCTACCGCACAAGCGCCTGACGATCACGGCGCAACGAGGCGATCAAAGAAAACTGGAGGTAGCGAAAATGGACGAGCGTAAGCGTGAAAGCATGATTGCCTATCTGCGTCGCCGGATGGCCAAGGTGGGAATGAAGGCCGCGGACCTTGCGGCCGCGCTCAAGGAAGAACAATTGCGCCAGAAGTCGGTGCGCTATCGCAATGCGTTCGGCGACACATGGGACGGTAAAGGCGGCATGCCGCAATGGCTGCAGCAGGCGACGAGCGCCGGGCAATCGTTACAGCACTTTGCGGTGATCGGATCGGAAAAGCCGGCGGCGACTGCGCAGCGCCGCACCGGCGTCGATTGGAGCAAGGATCCGTTTGCCGGTACGCGGCTCGCGACGGCGCCGCGCGGCTGAGTGGCATGGCCGCTCGATGCGTCTAGCTGCCGGTCTGGCCGCCGCCAAGCAGCTTTGCTCTAAGCGTCTTGGCGCGTGTTCCGGGATCGAACCAGATATTGAAGAACGCCCGCGCGAATTCGGGATCTTCGATCGTCGCGGTCGGCGCGCCATTCGCGAAGAAGCGCACGCCGGTGCCCGGCAAAAACACTCCGCATAACCAGTCGCCCGGTGCGACATCGACGAACGCCTTCAGCATGTCGTCGCGCCAGCGCGCCACGAGCGCATCGGGTAGCGGCGTCGGCGCGAGGCGCTTCATCTCGTTCAGCCCGAGCCTGGTCAGGCGTTCGCGTGTGGCGGACGTCGCATAGGTCAATTGCAGCGCGAAACGGTTATCGAAACTGACCGGCAGGCGCGCGCTCCACAGTTGCGCATCGTACAGATGCAGCCCGAGAAAGCGGTACTCGCCCGAGCCGGAGAATTGCGCGGCGGGTATTTCGGTGCGGCAGTCCTGAGCGGCCATGGCCGCGCGCGATGGTACGGCACACAGCCCGGCCGCGCATGCGATCGCCGCGATGGCGAGCGCGATTTGCCGGCCGGCGGCGCGCGCCATGCGCCGCGGCGCATCGGGCTGCATTGAAACGACGGCCTCCTGCGTGCCGCCGGCGACTGCAGGTACGCCGCCTGTGTGGTGAAAAATCGGTTTCACTATTCCGGGGTTCCGTATCACCCGGCCGGCTGGGGCCGTGACCGGCGCTCCATTCGGCCGGCGTGCTCATTCGTCTGAAAAGAAGCAGAAAGCCAAATGCAGAATATTAACCGGTAGTGCGCGTGCGTCCGTAGAGAAAAATAATGGCGCCGGGCGCCGCATATGCGCTTGTCCCCCTTCGCCGCATGTTTGCTCGATCTCGAATGTCTGCTCGATACAGCACACTTCCTTGCGGCACATCGATCATTCATAGGGATCCGAAGCTTATCGACAATGTGCCGTTAAACCGATGCGCTCGATCCGATTTTAAACAGCGGGTGTGACGGCGCGCACAGGGTATCGAAAGCACGCGCGGTCGCAGCAGTCCTCTTCGCCTACATTCTCATTTCGTTCACGAGCTGCGCACGGTTCTGTCGGAAAAGAGAAAAGGAGACAGGCGACCAACAATGTCCTTTTGCTCGACGCGCAGCCGTGACCATCGAAGCGATGTTTCCGTTGAAAGCCAGCGCTAGCTCGAACTTGAACACCACAGACAAAGAAGCGTAACTAGTTCAAGAAAATCAAGCCTCTGGAGCGCGACGGTAAGCGGATCGCGTTACGTCGCACTTGCTTACGGTGCGGGACGCCGGCGCAAGCCCCGGAACCCGCCCGCATCGCCTTGCTCTATGCCTGCGGTCAAGAAGCGCGTGACCTCGCCGCAATGTCGGAAGGTCGATGTTTTCAACGCGCCTAATGATCCTTGAAATCCCCCTACAGCCTGTTCAAGACATGTTGCGTCCGTCGAGCCGCACAGGACGCGCATGCCCTGACATTTCGTTTCGCGCTTGGAGACAAGATGAAGAAGATGACGGCGGCTCTCGCGTTGACTGGTGCATTTGCAGGTCACGCCTATGGCCAAAGCAGTGTCACGTTGTACGGCATCATCGATGAAGGAATCACCTATACGAACAACCAGGCGGGACATAGCACCTGGCAGGAAACCGATGGCGCAATCAATACGAGCCGTTTTGGATTGCGCGGCAACGAAGATCTCGGCGGCGGCCTTCAGGCTATCTTCCGGCTCGAGAACGGTTTCAGCGCCGCTAACGGCAACCTGCGTCAGGGCGGCCGCCTGTTCGGCCGGCAAGCGTTCGTCGGGCTTGCATCGTCGCAATTCGGCACGCTTACGTTGGGGCGCCAATACGATAGCGTCGTCGATTATCTCGGCCCGCTTGCGTTGACGGGTACGCAATACGGCGGGACATTCTTTGCGCACCCGTTCGATAACGACAACCTCGACAACGACTTTCGCGTCAACAATTCAGTGAAGTATCAGAGCCCGAACTTCCGCGGGCTGCAGGCCGGCGCGCTGTATGGCTTCTCGAACGATGCAGGCGATTTCGCCAACAATCGCGCATACAGCTTTGGCGCATCGTATGCGTTCAAAAACGTGACGGTCGCGGCTGGCTACCTGCAGATCAACCAGAACCTGACCACTGCCGCGATCTCGAACACGAATGGCGCTCTGAACGGCGATGCGACCTTCTTTGCTGGCCGTCAAAGAATCTGGGGTGCCGGCGTGAAATATTCATTCGGCCCGTTCACGACCGACTTCGTCTATACGACGACGCTGCTCGACAACGCACTCGGCATATCGGCAGGGGAGTCCGGCGTGTCCGGCGGCTTCGGGCTGAACGGCGGCAGCGCGCGCTTCAACAACTACGAGGTGAACGGACGCTATACGCTCGGCTCGCCGTGGACGATCGCCGTCGGTTATGTGCATACCGACGGCAGCGTCGACGCCGCGCGTCCGCACTGGGATCAGGTCAACGTCCAGGCCGCGTATCTGCTCTCGGTCCGCACGCAAGTCTATGTGCAGACCGAGTACCAGCACATCGCGCAGGACGGCCTGCCGCTCGGCGCGATCATCAGCGGCTTGCCGGCAGCGTCGACGACGCCGAATCAGGTTGCCGTGACGCTGGGGCTGCGTCACACGTTCTGACCGGTTCGCGCGAGGCGGTTCGAGAGTGGCGCAACGGTGGCCCGAAGGTCGCGTAAGCGGAGCCTAAAGGTCGATCACGACGTCGCCGACGGGTTGCGAGCAGCATATGAGCAGGTTGCCGTCGGCGGGCTTGTCGAGCGGCTCCGGCCCGTAGGCGACGTTCCCCGACACGAGACCGCTCTCGCAGTTGTGGCATACGCCGGTTCGGCACGACCACCGGACCGGCACGTCGCACGCTTCGGCCAGCTCGAGAATGCTCGGATACACAGCCGCATTCCAGTGCGCGGCAATGCCGCTGCGCGCGAACGAAACCAGTACGCCCGTCTGCGCATCGTTTTCGGGCAGATGCGGTGCTCGCGCACGGGCACCGACGATGCCCGGCGTCAACGATTCGCCGCCGTTGAAGGTTTCCGCATGAATTCGCCGGGCCGCAACGTTCATCGCGGCGAGCGTCTCTTTCATTTCCGCCATGAAGCGAGCCGGTCCGCATAGATAAAAATCCGCTTCGCGCTCGATGCCGGCCTGCTCCAGAACGGCGCGCGACAGCCGGCCCACTGCATCGAAATGCTGACCGGGCTGGTCGCTCGAGTCGGGCTTGCTATAGCAGACGTAGCTCTTGCCATGCGCGAGCGCGCGAGACAGACGTTGTGCCTCGGCGGCAAATGCGTGGTGGCGGCCGTCGCGAGCGCCATGCAGCCACCACACGCGTCGCGTCGAGTTCTCCGCAGACAGCGCATGCAGCATCGCGAGCACCGGCGTTGCGCCGATGCCGGCGCTTATCAACACGACCGGACCGTCTCCGGGCTGCAGAACGAAGCTGCCGCGTGGCGCGCTCACATCGAGCCTGTCGCCGACACGCAGCTGGCGATGCAGATACGTGCCGCCCGCGCCATCCGGTTCGAGCTTCACGCTGATCCGATAGCACTGCCTCGACAGCGCGCCCGACAGCGAGTAGCTGCGGAAGAACGGCGAACCGCCGTCGGGACGCGGCAAACGCAATACGACATATTGACCCGGCAGCGCCATCGGCAGCGGCTCGGCGTCGGTGCTTTCGAGCGCGATCGACAGCACGTCTGCCGACTCCTGATCGAGTGCGGCCACCTTCAGCGAGCGGAAGCCCGGCGCAACTGGATGCGAGGCGGCGGCCGGCGTGAGCCCGGCGTTACCGCCGGTCGAACTGCTCTTCGCGCCGTCCTTCTCACCGCTGGTCTGTTCGCGCAGCAGCGCGTCGAAAGACCCGCGCCAGCCTGGCGACAGCGCCTTGATCCGCAATGCGCGCTCGAGTCCGTCGCGCGGATGGTGCGAAGAATAGAGCAGGGCGTTGATCTCGGCGACCGTCATACGTTCGTCGGCCTCGCCGACCTTGACGATGACGTCGCCCGCCCCGACATCGCCTTCCTGCAGCACACGAAGATAGAAACCCGGGCGCCCGCTCGACGTGAGCAACGCCGCCATGCGCGGTTCGTTGGTCCGGATACCGACGCGATAACAGGTTACGCGCGGTTGTGTGACTTCGAACAACGCATCGCCGATCCGATAACGGTCGCCGATGCAGACGTCCGAATCGGGCAGCCCTTCGATCGTGAAGTTCTCGCCGAACTGTCCATACGTGAAGTCGCTGCGCTGGAGTTCTTGCTGCCAGTAGCGATACGATTCGATCTGGTAGACGAACACGGCGCGCTGTTCGCCGCCGTGCCCCGCAGTATCGCCTTGACCGTCGCCGGCAAGATTGAGGCGGCTCGCGCGGCAGCGGCCCTGCACCGGATTCTTCCAGATGCCGGTGTACACCGTGCGGCCTTTCCAGTCGATATTGCGCGGCAATCCGACGTTGACCGATAGTAGTCGACCCATCATTGCTCTCCGCGACATTAAATGCTCACTGTTATCGCTATGCCGGCGGCCGCTCGCGCAATTGCACTTCGTGCACCGTGAGTTCGCGATCGACGCCATGCGGAATCACCGTTTGTCCCGGCTCGAGATGCAGCGCTTTACCGTCGAGAGTCACGGATACGATATCGGGCTCGAACGACACGTAGTTCGCGACCCGCCTCACTTCCGGATAAGTGTCCGGATACGTCCACGCGGCAAGACGCGCGTCGTCGATGTCGTAGTAGCTGCACACCCCCTTGTACGGGCAGAACGTTTTCGTCTCCACGCTCGTTAGCGCGGACTCGTCGATGTCGTCGCGCGGCACGTACCAGCGCGGCGCGAAGCCCGATTCGTAAAGCGCGAGCGGCCGCTTCGTATCGGCGATCACGCGGTCGCGATGACGAACCACGAGGTGCCGCGACGTTTCGCGAATGTCGATGCGATGATACGGGTCCGCGGCGTGACCGACGATCCGTTCGTCTTCCTCATAGAACGCGTCCATCATGCGCCACGCAAACGCGACGCGATGTTCGAGCACGTCAGCGTGTTCCGGTAAGCCCGTATGTTGCCACGCACCGCGCTGGGCGATCTGTTCGCCCGCGTGCACCGCGAACCACGCGGTCGCGCCGAGATCCTGATGACGCGTCGTGTGCTCGAGACGCTCGAGCACGCCCGCAGCAATATCGCTTTCCGGGAAATATGCAACCGGGTAGCGTGCAGGCTCGAACAGCAGCACGACGTTTTCGCTATCGGCAATCCACTTGCCGCCGAAGTGCACGCGCATACGGCGGCGCAGCGGCTCGGCGTAGAGCAGGCGCCCGGGCAGCGGGTCGGGCACGAGGAAGCGGCCGATCGCGCTGGACGCGAGCGGGCCTTGTTGCCATGAGAGTCCCATTTCGATTGCTCCTTGTTTATCGATCGATTGCGCATGGCGCCGGCTATCGCCCTATGCGAGCCGCGCATAACGTGTAACCGGTAAAATAGCGGAATGTGCTATGCGATGGCGTCATACTTCATATGAACCGCACGCGATCGGCAAACAACATGAGTCCGAGTGTCGCCGAATTCGGCCAGTTGCGTAATGTGAGTATGCAGAGCAGATCTCTTCGAATCGCGTTAACCTGTTTCGCGATGGCCGCCTTTCAAACATGAACGGTGGTGCCCGAAACCGGTTTTCTTTATCAGGAATACGATGACTCCGTTACGAATCGACTTCATCTCCGATATTGCGTGCCCATGGTGCGCGGTTGGCCTCGCGTCGCTGCAACGCGCGCTCGCCAACTTCGGCGAAGAGGTTCACGCCGAGTGGGTGATGCACCCGTTCGAGTTGAATCCGCAGATGGGCCCTGAAGGCCAGGGCATTGTCGAATACCTGGGCAACAAGTACGGCCGTACGCCGGCGCAGATCGCCGAAACACAGGCCGTGATACGCGAGCGCGGCGCGAGCGTCGGCTTTGCGTTCGGCGAACGCAGGTTCGTCTACAACACGTTCGATGCGCATCGGCTGCTGCAATGGGCAGGCGAAAAAGAAGGTAAGCAGCTCGCGCTCGAAGCGGCGCTGATGCAGGCCTATCACGGCAACGGCGACGACGTGAGCGACCATGACGTGCTCGTCGCGGCCGCGGAATCGGTCGGGCTCGACGCGCGGGAAGCGCGTCGCGTGCTGCAAAGCGACGACTATGCCGACGCGGTGCGCGCCGACGAGCAGGAAACGCATGCGATGGGCATTCACTCGGTGCCGGCGATCATCTTCAACCGGCGCTATCTCGTGTCCGGCGGGCAGCCGGTCGAAGCGTTCGAGCAGGCGCTGCGGCAAATCCTCGCCGAAGAAAAAGCCTAGCCGCGACTGTTTCGAGTGCCGCCATCGCGACCGATCGCGCGGCAGCGGGCGGGGCATGTACCGCAGCTCGCTGCATCGCCGGATTGTCGTGCGACATCTATCAGGTGAGCTAATTCGACACTGCGACGCTCGATATCCCAATAGTCGGACTACTTTAGGGTATACATTGATTATTCGGCCAAAGGCCGTGTTATAGGATTTTCCGCAGTTGTCAGGAGCACACGCATGCACGTGGTTTGTAAGGTGTATTGATGTCCGGCTCCGGCGCTGTTCAGGCCTGCGCCGTCATGCACAGCAAGTCAATAACTAAGAGACTGGAGGATGACATGGCCGGTAAGCCGGAACGCGATGGGGAAGAAGTCCAGGAAATGCGCCGTGGATTGCTGCAAGGCGCAGGCCTCGGTGCCGCGCTGGCGCTGTTAGGAGGCGCAATCACCCCGGCGCAGGCCGCGGAGGGCGCGCCATTCCCGAGTCACAAGCGCTGGAAAATCGTCTTCGTCAATCACGTGACGACGAATCCGTTCTTCGTGCCGACGCAATACGGCATTCAGGACTCCACCGCGTTGCTCGGCATGGACTATCAGTGGACCGGCTCGGCCAACGCCGATATCGGCGAAATGGTGAACGCGGTCAACGCGGCCGTGGCGGCGAAGGCCGATGCGATCGCCGTGCCGATCGTCGATCCGAAGGCATTCGATAAGCCGATCCAGGCCGCGCTCGACGCGGGTATTCCGGTGTTCTCGTACAACGCCGATGCGCCGCAGGGATCGACGAATCCGCGTCTCGCGTATATCGGACAGGATCTCTATCTGTCCGGCTATCAGATGGGCGAGCGCATCGCGAGTCTCGTCGATAGCGGTCTCGTGGCGCTGTTCATCGCTACGCCGGGCCAGCTCAATATCCAGCCGCGTCTCGACGGCGCCGCGGCGGCAATCAAGAAATCGGGCAAGAAGATCGATGTGCAGACCATCGCGACCGGTGCGACCGTCAACGAAGAGCTGTCGAAGATCAAGTCGTTCTACCTCGGCCACCAGGACCTGAAGGGCATGTTCGCGGTCGACGCGGGCAGTACGCAGGGTGTCGCGCAGGTGATGAAGGAGAACAATCTGCCGTCGAAGGGCGTGCACGGCGGCGGCTTCGACCTGTTGCCGACCACGGTTCAACTGATTCACGACGGCTTCCTCGACTTCACGATCGATCAGCAGCCCTACGTGCAGGGCTTCTATACGGTGGTCGAGGCATTCACGTTTCTCGCGTCGGGCGGACTTGTCGGGCCGGCCAATATCAACACCGGCCTCAAGTTCGTTACGAAGGGCTCAGTCGATCCGTATCTGAGCACGTCGACGCGTTACGAAGGCAAAAGCACGAAGCCGCAAATTGTCCCACGCACGGGAGCGATCAAAGGGTGACGTCTTCGGTCGCGGATCAACATAAGGCTCGCCAGCGGCCGCGATTGCTATCGCGGTCGCTGATTCGTTCGAGCGAAGTGCGCATCTTCGTGGTCGCGCTGATTCTGTGCGCGTACTTCCAGTTCGCCAATCACGATTTTCTGCTGTCGAGCGCGAGCCTGCAGAACCTGTCGCAATACATTGCGCCGGTCGCGCTGATTGCGTTCGGCGAAATCATGCTGATGATCGGCGGCGAGATCGATCTGTCCGCCGGGATGGTGTTCGCGTTTGCGCCGTTCATCATGTATTTCGGCATAGAGGCGGGCTTTCCGGCCTGGCTCGCGATACTCGCGGGCCTCGCGGCCGCGGGCGTCGTCGGTTTCATTAACGGGGCGGTGACGGTCTATCTGCGCATTCCGTCGTTCGTCACGACACTCGGCACGCTGTTCTTCGTGAACGGCTTCACGCTGACGATTTCGCAGGGCACGCCGGTGCCCTCGCCGCAAAACACCTGGCTTGCGAACTTCATGGGCGAGTGGGGCTATAGCGAGATCATCTGGGCCGTCGCGCTGGCGGCAATCATGCATGTGCTGCTAAGACATACGCGTTGGGGCCTGCATACGGTGGCATCGGGCGCGAATCCGCTTGGCTCGAGCGAAGCGGGTATTCATATCAGGCGGCTCAAGCTCGGCAACTTCGTGATTGCGGCGGTGCTCGCGGGCTTGACCGGCATCCTCGAATGCCATCGCATTGCATCGATCGATCCGCAAGCCGGCGGCAATCAGATCATGTTCCTCGCAGTCGCCGCGGGGGTGATCGGCGGCACGCCGCTCGCGGGCGGCTCGGGCACGATCATCGGCGGGCTGATCGGCGCCGCGGTGCTCGGTATCCTCAGCGACGGGTTCACGCTGATCGGCATCAATGCATTCACGTTCAACATGATTCTCGGCGCAGCGATTCTTGCGGCGATGATCTTCAATATCCACGTGGTCCGCCTCGCGCGCAAAGGAGGCCCCTGATGTCCGACGTGCCTGGCATGCCCGAGGCGCCGGTCGACACGCGCGACGAGGCGCCCGCCGAAGCGCTGCGCGGCGACGATATCGTCAAGCGGTTCGGCGCGGTGACCGCGCTCGATGGTGTTTCGTTGACGCTCAGGAAGGGCGAGATTCTCGGCATACTCGGCGATAACGGCGCGGGCAAATCGACGCTGATCAAGATCCTCACGGGGTTTATTCAGCAAACGAGCGGCAAGCTGTTCCTCGACGGCGTCGAAACGATGCTGCGTTCGGTCGATCACGCGCGCTCGCTCGGTATCGAATGCGTGTATCAGGATCTTGCGCTCGCGAATTCGCTGAGCATTTATCACAACATGTTCCTGAACCGCGAGATCATTCATCGCGGTCCGATTCCGCTGCTTAACAACCGTGCGATGCGCAACCGGACCGCCGAATTTCTCGAAGAAATCGGCGTGCACGTGCCGTCCGTCGATTTGCCGGTCGAGCAACTCTCGGGTGGGCAGCGGCAAGCGATTGCCGTTGCGCGGGCCGTTCATTCGAACGCGAAGATCCTGCTGCTCGACGAGCCGCTCGCGGCGATGGGTGCGCGCGAAGCCGGTTTGATCATCGATCTGATCCTGCGTTTGAAGGCCAAGGGCGATCTGTCGATCATCATGATCATGCACAACTACGCTCAGACGCTCGACATTGCCGATCGCGTGATGCTCATGCAGCGAGGCCGCGTCACCTATCAACGCGAAGCAGCGAGTACATCGGTCGCCGAACTGATGGACATCGTACGGCGCGAATATCGCGCGATGCGCACCGCGTCCTGAGCAGGCCGGAACGTTAATACCCCTTTATTTTGGGTTTATTTCCGCGATATTTTTCGTTTTTCTTCAGACCGGATCGTCGGTACCGTACGAATTTTTTTCCGCCGCGCGAAAGGGCGTGTTTGCGGAAGCGTCGGCTATCATGAAAGGATCGTTGGTAAGGCCGTCGTCGCAGGTACACATATGACGAAAGTAGGTAAGACACTCATCGGAGTGCTGGTCGCAGTGGACCTGGCGTTCGTTTTTTACATCATGTCGCCGCAGATCGAGCACTCGGGCAGTAAAAGTGACGACTCCGCAGAAGCAGCGGCAAAAGGAGCCGAACTCGAAGCAGGCGTGATTGCGAACGCGAGTAATGGCGCGCAAGTCGCATCGGGTTCGATCGCAGGCAGCGCATCCGGCTCCGGCATGCCGGATTCGATTTCGGATGCGGGCCGCGTCGTGGCGGCGCCGCCCGCTTCGACATCGGATGGCGGGCGCGTTGCGATGGCGCCTGCGCCAAGACCGGTCGCGGTGCCGAACGTGATGCTCGAGCGCAAATCCGGCTCCGCCGCGGTAGCGGCAATGGCTCCGGCAGCGTCGCTCCCGGCCGCAGCGGGCAATGCGAACGAACAGCGCGTGGCCGTGCGTCAACAACCGGTCAAAACCGTCGACGTAACGAATGTACGCAGGCCGGCCGATGCGAGACCGAATGTCGCTTCGCGTAGCGAGCGGTCCGCGGATGAGGCGCGTTCGAGCGCATCGAATTCGGGCACGAATCCGGGCACGGGCCCGGGCTCGGGTTCGAATGCAGTCGCTGCGGCCATGACGGAAGCGCTCGTCAGACAATCGGCAATGCTCGATCCCAATCTGCCGCCGCCCGATATGTCGAAGTCGGTTTCGATGCGCGATGCTCCCGAAACATCGTCGCGCACCGGTGCGAATCCCGTGGCGGCCGCGATGACCGAACAGCTGGTGAGGGAGTCGACGAAATTCAACACGCCTGCCCAGCATGCGCCGGCGCAGCCGGGCGCGCAGTGATCTCGTAGCGCGCCTCGCCTCGTCGCAATTAAAGCGTCGCTTGTCACGCGTGCAGAATCAGTTTCTGCACGCGCCAGTTCAAAAGCTCGCCGACCCAAAGCACGTTTTCGGACGGACACGCCATCTCGTGTATCCAGCCGAACTGCTTGAGCTGCTTGCCCGATTCGCCGAGCACGCCAAGCAGTTGACCATCGAGCGTCAACTTGTAAATGCGGCCCGGCCACGCATCCGCGCTATAGAGCACCTGGTTCGGCCCCGGCGAGATGCAGATGGCCCATGGCGAACCGGGTGCAAACGTGCCGGCCGCGACTTCCGCTTCGCTCGGAATATTGCCGATCGCGGGACGCGCGCCCGAAGGCACGGGCACATCGATTGTGAACTGACGCAGAAAGTTGCCATCGGTGTCAAACACCTGAATGCGCCGGTTGCTGCGGTCCGCCACATAGATGTGATCGTTACGATCGACCGCGATACTGTGCGGCGTATGAAACTGACCCGGCCCCGTGCCGCGATCGCCCCATGATTTGAGCCAGTTGCCGTTGCTGTCGACCTTGGCGACACGCGAGTTGATATAGCCGTCGCTGATGTATGTGTTGCCGGCCGAGTCCCATGCGACATCGGTCACCTGGCGAAAGCGCCCCGGTTCTGCGGGCAGAGGCGGATTCGGATGCTTGAGCGGCGCCGTTTCTTCATCGGAGGCTTCCTGCTTGCGGCCGAACACCATCGCGACGCGCCCTTCGGGGTTGAACTTGATGATCATGTCCGAGCCCTTGTCGGTCACCCAGATGTTGTCGTGCCGATCGATCTTGACCGTATGCGCAAACGACCACGCATAGAGGTTGTGGCCGATCTCGCGAACGAACTTGCCATTCGGCGCGAATTCGAGCAACTGTGCGGCGGCGGCGCCATAGGCAGGGCCGGTGGAATTGCCGCGCGACAGCACGAATACGTGACCGCGCGAGTTGACGGCCACACCCGAGCATTCGCCGAAGTAGATATCGTTCGGCAGCTTGACCGGATCGGGCACCGACTCGTACGAAATCGAGGGAGCGGTCTGCGCGCTTGCAAGTCCCGGCGCGGCGGCGAGCGCGGCGGCTGCGGCGAGGAATTGCCGGCGCGTGATATGCGAACCGGGGCCGCGTTGAGAAGCATCGGTACAACACGGGCAGAACAGCGTGTGCTGCGCTCTCATCGAACGTTCCCTCGTCAGTGGATGACCGCGACGATGGTTGCAACTTTCGTCGTACAGGTCAATCCTGTGTAACGAGAGATCGAGCGCATTTCCGGTTCGAGCACCGCGCGAGCGGCGTGTGTTCACGTGCCGCGCATACGCATCGAACCCAAGCCGTTCAATCGACTTTTCCCAGATCGCGCAGCCGCTTGCCCGCGAGCAGATTCCGGCCAATGCGCTCGAGCGATACGCCGCGCGTCTCGGGCACATACAGGTACACGGCCACGCCGAACGCGACGTTCAGAATCGCATAGAGCAGGAACGTGTTCGATTCGCCAAGCGACGTGAGCAAACTGAGGAACGTTGCGGCCACCACCATATTCGCGGCCCAGTTCACGAACGTCGACACGGCAATCCCGAAGTCGCGTCCTTGCTGTGGCTGGATTTCCGAACACAGGATCCACACGAGCGGCCCCGCCGACATCGCGAAACCGGCGATGAACAGCAGCAGCGAAGCGACGGCGACAACCTGTGCGAGTGTGCTCGTAATGCCGGCATGCAGAAGCAGGCCGAGCACACCCATTCCCGCGGCCATCACCGCACATCCGGCATAGAGGATCGGCTTGCGGCCCCAGCGGTCGACCAGCGCGATCGCCCCGAACGTGGCGATGACATTGACGAGCCCGACGACGACCGTGGCCCACAACTGCTGTTCGTGCGTCGCAAAACCGGCGAGGCCGAAAATGCGCGGCGCGTAGTACATCACGACGTTGATGCCCGTAAGCTGCTGAAAAATCTGCAGCACCGCGCCAAGCGCAACCGAACGGCGGAAATTCGAGTTCGCGCGCAGCAGACTCCAGCCCTGTTTCGGCTGCGCGTTCTGTTCGATTACCTCGCGAATTTCGGCTTCGACGTCGGCCGGCGCGTCGTAGAGACGCTGCAGCACCGCTTGCGCTTCCTGCATGCGGCCGCGTGCCAGCAGCCAGCGCGGGCTATCGGGCAGCGCGATCACGCCGAGCAGGAAAATCACGGCGGGGATGGCGATCACACCCAGCATCCAGCGCCAGTCCGCCACATACGAAAGGCCGATGTTCGACAGAAACGCCGCAAGAATGCCGACTGTGATCATCAACTGATACGTCGAGATCATCGCGCCCCGGACTTGCCGCGGCGCGACTTCCGACAGGTACAGCGGCGCCGTGAACGACGCGACGCCGACCGCGAGGCCGAGCACCAGCCGCGCGGCGATCAGGTGCCCGGGGTTGCTCGCGAAGCCGGACCATAGCGAGCCGACCACGAACAGCAACGCGGCGAGCCCGAGCGCATAGCGGCGCCCGATATGCCATGCAAGCCAGCCGGCGCCGATCGCGCCGATCGCGGCGCCGACCATCATCGAGCTGACGATCCATTCCTGCACGCGATCGTCGAGCATGAACTGCTTCGCGATAAACGGCAGCGCGCCGGAGATGACGCCGATGTCGAGCCCGAACAGCAGGCCGGCCAATGCGGCCATCAGGCAGACGAAGACGCCATAGCGATTCGAACCCAATGAGGTAAGGACAGACGCTTTCGCGGCAGAAGGTTTGGCGATCGTGGTCATGTAGACGGCTCCGGTTGAGCGCATGGTCGCGGGAGCGGCGTCATCGATTGCGTCGCGGCATCGATTATTGTCGTTTCGCCCGTCCGGCCCCCAGTGCACCATGATCGAACATCGCAATGAGCGGTGACTTAGCTCAAGTGTGCAAGTTTGGCGAAATTGCACGATCGCGCAAGTCGCGCAGGGGCATCCGGACCTGGCCAGTTAGAATGTCAATGTCGTACGTACGCCAAGCACGAACTCGTTGCCGATGCGCTCGGACGGATTGCCCGGATTCGGAATGCCGCCCGACGGCCGGAAAAAATATTGCGCGTCGCCCTGCAACTGCCACCATGGCGCGATCTGATAATCGTACGTCGCCTCGATCACGGTTTCCGCGCTGCGCGACGGATAACCGGGCGTGGTTTGTGCGGTAGCGCTCGCGAGATCGCGCGCATGCGAACCGATATGCGCATAGCCTACCGCGATGCCGGCGACATCGTTATCGCGCCCCTCGAACGGCGCTTTGAGCGTGACGCCGGCATTCATGCCGAAACTGACCAGATTTCGGTCGCCGGGCGCGCCCATGAGCCGCGCGAATACGCCGACCGAGCGCGGGCCGCCGTTGCTGTCGCGCCAGACCATCTGATCGGCGACCGCGTAGATGCTCCAGTTGCCGTGATGGCTTTGAGGTATGCCGCTGCTGTCCGGGCTTGCGAGCGACACGCCGTTGCTCGCGATACTCTGATCGTCGAACGATTGCGTGTCGTACCAGAAGCCGAGCTTCCACGTGCCGGGCAAGCCTGCGGATTGCGCGTCGGCCGCAGCGGCGGAATTGCCGGAACTGGCGGGCGGCGCATTGAACGCGTACTGGATCTCGCCGATGATCAGCGCGCCGTCGCGCAGGCTGAAGTTCGTGCCGTGCGCGTTGAACTGCTGCGGGTCGCCCCCGCCGTTGCCGGCCGGATTGCTGCCGAATACGCCGGCCAGCACGGTGACCTTATCGCTCGGTGTCGCGCGCACGCGCACGCCCGGCGATGCTAGCGGGTACGACGGGCCGCCCGCGGGCAAATCGACCGAGGGTAGCGCGGACCAGCCGAACGTCGCATTCATGAACGTGCTTGCGTATTCGCTCGTCATGAATTCCTGGTCGACGCTTTGCTCGCCGAGCTTGATATCGACACGGCCGCCCGCGAGCGACTGCTGGTACCAGAGTTCCCACAGACGCGTCGACGCATCGGCCTCGATGCCGCTCGCGAACTGCAAGGTTTGCAGATTGCGCGTGCTCAGATTCGTGCCGTGAATCTGCAGGCCGGACACGTTGAAAGTGCCGCCCGGCAGGCCGAACGCCTTTTGCGTATCGAGGCCGACGCTGAATTCGGTGAGCCCGTCGTACGCGCCGCCGCGCGCGGTACCGCCCGACAGGTTGTTCAGATACTCGCTTGTTTCCTGCAGGCCAAGGGTCACGCCGTAACGCTCGAGCGAGGGGCGCAGGCCGCCGATATCGCCGAACAGCGTCGCGCGGTTCCAGAGATCGGTGGGTGCGCTATCCGGCGCCGCGGATGGAGGCGCGGTTTGTACCGACGGCCGTGCCGGCGCGTGCGGCGCGGGGCTTGCGTCGTCGGACTGCGCGATGGCCTGCACGCTGCAGAACGCGAACGGCACCGCGAAGCCGAACGCGCGACCGGTTTTCTGCAGCCAGGCGCGCGGTTTGCGCTTTTTCATGCGTGTGAGCGGCAACGACGACGGTATCGCGCGAGCCGTTGCCGGCGCGCGAGCGGCGCGCATCGCATTCGCGTAGTGCATCACAATCGGGCGAACGAACATAGACACCTCTGTCCAGATTGTCCGGTGCGGACAGGCGACGTATCGAAACGCGGCCATTTTCGCGTAACGGGCATGCGCAACGGTCAGACAACGCGAGCGCGCGGAACCACAGGCGGGCGGATTTTATTCACGGCCGTGCCAAGGCCGCAAGCGGAAATTTCGTCAGGTTGTTCGATCAATACCACGCGACCGTTTGCGATGAAAAGTGGGTCGCTATGCTTCGCCAACGACCGGTAGGGATCGATTCGGCCGGGTGCCGTAAGCTTTGAAGGCTTTAGTGGTTTATCGGACATCCGTTCGCGGTTAAGGTTGACTCGGCAATGTCCGCCTGATTAAAATCCGCGAGTCTTCACAAAAGGGGCCGTCATTGGACTCCAGCAGTAGTCGATCTTCGAACAGTTTCGCTGTCTGAACGACAGAGCGTCCGCCCCCCAGCAGTTCCAGGCCGCCGTTCTGCCTTCAGGCAGGCGGTGCGCGTCTTGCAATATCTCCCGTGCACCCGTTGAGTCTTTCTGGACGCATCATTCATGCGCCCGGATGACCGCCATTGCGAATTCGCGTTCGCAGTGTTGCCCGTTCGGGCCGCCCTGTTCTCGGGCGCCCGTTGGCGGGCTGAATATTTACGTCCGCTTTATGCGGACGCCGCTAGCATAAAGCGGCGTCGTGCATAGGCGTGTATGCCCAATTTCATCGGTAAGGATGTCGAAATGCCAGACAGTGACAGTTACCCCATACGTCGATTCCGTCGATTTAGCCCATTCACATTGCGCTTGTGTCTGGCCGAAGCCATCCGGTAGACGTTCACCTTGGCGAAGCGAGGTGTGCGTTTCTCCGCTGGAGCGTGCTTCGGCATATTGCGTCCACAGGACGCCTGGAGAACCTCATGAACTTCGCTCTTCTGTTGCCTCACTTGCCTGACATTCTCGCGTCGCACGACTCGTTCGATGCGATGCCCGCCGCGCAGCCGCGCACGGTCCATCGGCTCGTCGATTTCTGGCGGCGCCTGAGATCGGGCGGTCGCTGACACGATCGCGTTCGTGTCCCGCGGGGCGCGACGCATATGCGGCGGTGCAGGTCTGATTCATCAGGCTACCATGCAGCCGCAAAAGCGGCGCTGCGTCCCGCTTCCGATGTTTGCCGAACCGCGCCGGGCGCGGTCAAACATCGGGCGCATCTCCCGCATAAAAGACAGTTGTCCGGTGACGCACGATGAATTTCAAACTCCATACGAACACGCCGCTGCCGGCATCGGCCACGCGCATGCTGCCGAATCGCTGGGACTTCGTCGCTTTCCCGCTGATTTTCTGCGCGATCGCGATGGCGGCAAGCGGCCTGCATCAGACGTGGGCGCCGATGACGACGCTGCAGGACCACGCGGTGTCGCTCGATCCCGCGAATCTGCCCGATTACGCGTTGCGAACCACGCTGCGCATGCTCGCGGCAATGGCCGCGTCGCTCGTGTTCACGCTCGTGTACGGCACGCTCGCGGCGAAAAGCCGCCGCGCCGAAAAAGTGCTCGTGCCGATTCTGGACATCCTGCAGTCGGTGCCGGTGCTCGGCTACATCTCGTTTACGGTGACGTTCTTCCTCGCGCTCGTGCCGTCGCGCGTGCTCGGCGCGGAACTGGCGGCGATCTTCGCGATCTTCACGAGCCAGGCGTGGAACATGACGTTCAGCTTCTACCAGTCGCTGCGCACGGTGCCGCGCGATCTGGACGAAGTCTCGCGCGGCTTTCACCTCACGTCATGGCAGCGCTTCTGGAAGCTCGAGGTGCCGTTCTCGATGCCGGGCCTCGTCTGGAACATGATGATGTCGATGTCGGGCGGCTGGTTTTTCGTGGTCGCCTCGGAAGCGATCACGGTCGGCAACCACACCCTCGTTTTGCCCGGCGTCGGCGCGTATCTCGCGCAGGCGATCGGGCAGAAGAACGTCGCGGCGGTCGGCTGGGCGATTGTCGCGATGACGGTCGTGATATTCGCGTACGACCAGTTCCTGTTCCGGCCGCTCGTTGCGTGGTCGGACAAGTTCCGCACGGAAACGACGCGCTCGAGCAGCGCGCCGCAATCGTGGCTGCTCGACCTGATCCGCAGCACGCGGCTCGTGCACCGGATGCTGGTGCCCGCAGGCGTGCTGCTGGCGAATGCGGCGCGCTGGCCGCTGCGTATGCCGCCGCCGTTGCTGCCGCGCGCCGCGATGGCAGCGAAGGGCTCGCGTGGCGACGCAAAGAAGATCGGCGACACGATCTGGTCGGTCGTCGTGTGCGCGGTTGCGGTGATCGCCGTGTATCGCGTCGTCGGTTTCGTGCGCACGGGCGTCACGGCGAGCGATGTCGGCCATGTGTTCGTGCTCGGCGCGCTGACGCTGTTGCGCGTGTTTTTGTTGATCGTGCTGTCGTCGCTGGTCTGGGTGCCGCTTGGCGTGCTGATCGGCCTGCGTCCGAGGCTTGCGGAAAAGATCCAGCCGCTCGCGCAGTTCCTCGCCGCATTTCCGGCGAACCTGCTGTTCCCGGTGTTCGTGATCGTCATCGTCCGCTGGCATCTGAACCCGGATGTCTGGCTCTCGCCGCTGCTCGTGCTCGGCACGCAGTGGTACATCCTGTTCAACGTGATTGCGGGCGCGAGCGCCTATCCGAACGACTATCGAGAGGCGGCGAGGAATTTTCATATCCGCGGCTGGCAGTGGTGGCGCCGCGTCATGCTGCCCGGCATTGTCCCGTACTACATCACCGGTGCGATCACGGCGTCGGGCGGCGCGTGGAATGCGAGCATCGTCGCCGAAGCCGTGCAATGGGGCGATACGAAGCTCGCGGCGCACGGGCTCGGCGCCTATATCGCGCAAACCACGGCGGACGGCGATTTTCCAAAGATTGTGCTCGGCATTGCCGTTATGTCGTTGTACGTGACGCTATTCAACCGCGCGCTCTGGCGCCCGCTCCATGCCTACGCCGAGTCCAGACTCCGGCTCGATTGAGGGAGGTTCGAAATGAACGCTGAACTGCTATTGAATGAAGCGGTCGACCATGCACCGCAAGCCGGCGTCGAGGTCTTGCGCGTCGACAACGCGCGCCACGGTTTCAACAAGATGCAGGGCGAACAGCTCGTGCTCGACGGTGTGAACCTGTCGCTGCGCGAAGGCGAGATCGTCGGTTTGCTGGGCCGCTCGGGTTCGGGCAAGTCGACGCTGTTGCGCAT